>NZ_JBBPHJ010000059.1:0-2062 GCF_038039665.1 Myroides sp. C4067 | reverse complement strand
AGTGGTAGCTCTAACTATACGCCGATGCCTTATACCCTATCTGCTACACTATCAATTACTAAAAAACAAGTAGAACTACCATCCCTTGATAATGTATTCTTTGAACACAAAACAGAAACGTATACTGGTGAAGTAATTGCTATAGAAGCGACTAACCTTCCTAATAACGTAAGAGTTTCTTATGATAAGAACCAATATATTGACGCTGGTACATATCAAGTAGTAGCTTCATTCTACTTTAAAAATATCTTACTAGGAACTAAGTCAGCTACACTGACTATCGAGAAAGCACGTATCACGGGAGTCAAGTTTAGTAAAAAAGAAGTAACCTACGATGGTAAAGAACACGAACTGCTATTAGAAGGAGAACTACCTAAAGGAGTAATTGTTACCTATAAAAACAACAGAGCGACTAATGCAGGTACATATAAAGCTTCTGTAAAATTAGAAGGGGACAACTACATCACAAGCACCAGATCAAACGAGCTCATCATACTTCCTGCTGATATCACTCAACTAGTGGAGCTAAAAAGTGAGTCGTTTATATATGATGGCAAGCCGAAGTCACTAACCGTTACAGGAGAAGTTCCACAAGAACTAACACTTACCTATACTAATAATACACAGACAGCAATAGGGAATCACACGGTAACAGCAACACTAAGTGGTAGTAGTAATTATACACCAATACCTTATACCCTATCTGCTACACTATCAATTACACAAAAAGAGGAAGAGCTACCATCCCTTAATAGTGTAATATTTGAACACAAAACAGAAACATATACAGGAGAAGTAATCTCGATTGAAGCGACTAACCTTCCTAATCTAGTTACTGTAAAATACAACCTAAATGAGTACATCAACACAGGTACATATCAAGTAATAGCTTCTTTCTATTTCAAGGATATCTTACTAGGAACTAAGTCAGCTACACTAACTATCGAGAAAGCACGTATTACAGGAGTCAAGTTTAGTAAAAAAGAAGTAACCTACGATGGCAAAGAGCACGAACTTCTATTAGAAGGAGAACTACCTCTAGGCGTAACAGTTACTTATAAAAACAATATTCATAAGAATGCAGGTACTTATAAAGCTTCTGTAAAATTAGAAGGAGATAATTACATCACAAGTACCAGATCAAACGAGCTAATCATACTACCTGCTGATATCACTCAACTAGTAGAGCTAAAAAGTGAGTCATTTATATACGATGGTAAGTCGAAGTCACTAACCGTTACAGGAGAAGTTCCACAAGAACTAACGCTTACCTATACTAATAATACACAGACAGCAATAGGGAATCACACGGTAACAGCAACACTAAGTGGTAGTAGTAATTATACACCAATACCTTATACCCTGTCTGCGACTTTATCAATTACACAAAAAGAGGAAGAGCTACCATCCCTTAATAGTGTAATATTTGAACACAAAACAGAAACATATACAGGAGAAGTAATCTCGATTGAAGCAACGAACCTTCCTAACTTAGTTACTGTAAAGTACAACCAAAATGAGTACATCAATACTGGTGTTTACCAAGTCATAGCGTCATTCTACTTCAAGGACATTTTATTAGGAACTAAATCAGCTACACTGACTATCGAGAAAGCGCGTATCACGGGAGTAACATTTAGTAAAAAAGAAGTAACCTACGATGGTAAAGAACACGAGCTATTATTAGAAGGAGAACTACCTCTAGGTATAACCGCTACTTATAAAAATAATAAGGCTACTAACGCAGGTACATATAAAGCTTCCGTTACCTTAACAGGAGACAATTATATCACAAGTACCAGATCAAACGAGCTCATCATACTACCTGCTGATATAACTCAATTAGTGGAACTAAAAAGTGAGTCGTTTATATATGACGGTAAACCGAAGTCACTAGCTGTTACAGGTGAAATACCTCAAGAACTAACGCTTACTTATCAAAACAACAAACATACAGAAATAGGCAATTACACTGTCACAGCAACATTAAGTGGTGGCTCTAACTATACGCCGATGCCTTATACCCTATCTGCTACACTATCAATTACACAAAAAGAGGAAG
>NZ_JBBPHJ010000058.1:0-2359 GCF_038039665.1 Myroides sp. C4067 | reverse complement strand
GTATGCACCCCAGCAAGTGCATGTTTCATAATATAATGTAAGGAAGTAAGTTTGCTTTAAATAATAAAGAGATGAGCAAACAAGAAATTATGTACTCTCATGTAGAGGATTGGCAAGCAAGTGGATTAACACAATCAAAGTATTGTGAAAGTGTTGGAATTAAGCTGGCGACATTTAGTTATTGGGTAGTAAAGTTTAAGAGTGAAACAGAGCAAGAAGGCTCAAGTAACTTTATAGCAATAGGTGAAACATCTAAAACCGACAGTAAAGAATACGAAATCGTGTATCCTAATGGAGTGAAGTTACGTTTAGAAACGAAAGACTTGGGTGAACTCTATTCATTAGTAAACCTTGTGTAATGTTTAGTCTGAGTAGTAGCCATCAATTCTACTTGTATAAATCAGCTTGTGATATGCGCAAGAGTTTCGATAGTCTATGTGGTCTTGTTCAAAACGAGCTTAATCAAGTCGCTCATAATGGAAGTGTCTACGTCTTTATCAATCGTCGATGTAATCAGATTAAACTCTTACACTGGGAAACAGGTGGTTTTGTGTTATATCACAAGCGATTAGAACAAGGTACTTTTGCTTTTCCTATTCATAATCGGACTCAAATCAGTTGGAGTGATTTGGTACTTATGATTGAAGGAATACAAGTGATAAAAAGTACTCAAAAAAGGCGGTTTTCCATGAGATAAAACAGCCTTAATCCTTGTATAAATAAGGATTTTGACGTATATTTACTTCATGGAAATAGACTTAGAAAACTTATCGAAACAAGAACTTTTGGCACTTTTAACCAAAGCCCAAAAGACTATTTCCAAACAAGAAAAAGTAAATACTAAATTAGAGAAGAAAACTACTAGCTTAGAAGAAAAGACCTCTAAACTAGAAGAAAAAAATACAGAACTGGAATATCGTGTAAAGCTACTTGAGCGCATGAAGTTCGGTCAAAGCCGAGAACGTTTTGAGGATCCCAATCAAACTCAATTACCTTTAGATGTTGAACAAGCAGTCTTAGAGGAACAAGAAGAAGTAATCAAACAAGAGATTACCTACTCTCGTGAGAAAAAGAAACATCCAGGACGAGCTAAACTACCAGATCATTTACCCGTAGAAGAAATAGAAATACATCCTGAGGGAGATTTATCTGATATGATTTGCATTGGTAAAGAAACTACAGATGTGTTAGATTATGTTCCAGGTTACTTTAAAATCAAGCGTTACATCCGATATAAATACGCTACTAAAGGTAAAGACAACACTCAAATTAGTATTGGTGAGCTTCCAGAGCGAATTATAGATAAAGGAATACCTTCAGAGGGATTATTATCCACAATACTTGTAGATAAATATGTTGATCATATTCCTCTTTATAGACAGAAGCAACGCTTTTCAAGAGAAAACATCGATATAGCTTCTTCTACAATAGATGGTTGGACCGCTCAAAGTATGGATGCTTTAAAACCACTATACCAAAAGCTGGTGATGGACATCAAAAATGAAGGTTATCTCCAAGTTGACGAAACCACCATCAAAGTCTTAGATGAGAAAAAGAAAGACAAAACTCATCTTGGCTACTATTGGGTGTATCATGCACCTATATCCAAGCTTGTAATGTTTAATTACAGTCCTACTCGTAGCGGTAGTGCTGCACTACCTGTATTAGAAAATTTCAAAGGATATCTGCAAACGGACGGTTATAGCAGCTACCAAGCCTATGGAAATAAGTCAGATGTAACGCATCTTGCTTGTTGGGCACATGCTCGACGTGAATTTGAAAAAGCTTTAGATAACGATAGAAAAAGGGCGCAGCATGTACTAGTAGAAATACAGAAGTTATATGCTATAGAGAGAAAAGCTCAAGAACAAAACTTAGCTCCTGATCAAATCAAAGAACTTCGTCTAGATGAAAGTTTACCAATCATCAACAAGCTTGGTAAATATATGATTGCTCAGATGAATCTTACCTTACCTCAAAGTAGAATAGGTAAAGCTTTTGCGTACTCTCAAAAAAGATGGAGTAATCTAAGTGATTACTTACACAATGGAAACTTGCAGATAGACAATAATCTTGTTGAAAATGTAATCAGACCTGTAGCAATTGGTCGTAAAAACTATCTCTTTGCCGGTTCTCATGATGCAGCACAAAGAGCAGCTATGGCCTATACGTTTTTTGCTAACTGCAAAAAGCATGACATTAATCCATATCAATGGCTAAAGTATGTTCTTGAAAATATTCAATCCATCAACCACAAGAATATCGCTGACTTATATCCTCATAATTACAAGAAACTTATCCTGGATAATGTAGAAGAATAATTAGATCTCACAAGATGTACTTGCTCGGGTGCATACAT
>NZ_JBBPHJ010000057.1:0-2421 GCF_038039665.1 Myroides sp. C4067 | reverse complement strand
CTTGTGCATGTAGCACACAAGAAGTTATAAGCACAGGTATTAATTTCAATGTATTTCCTTTTTTCATAAATATTTTATTAGTTATAATGTTCTTTTTTACATTTGAATGCCATATTTTCAAGTTATAAATTCACAACAAAATTAACAAACAAATGAAAAAAAAACTAATTACATTTAAATACTACTAAATATAACAATTAAAAAGTTAAATAAAGTTTTTTAATCTAAAAAAATAACAAAAAAAAGAACTTAATTCAAAAAAAAAACGATTTAATTATCAATAATATATCCCATATTTTAGAAAAAGCTCCTATAAAATTAGGAGCTTTCATTTATTTATCATTTTTTACAAATCTTCTACTACAAATTCACTTCTTCTATTTTCTTGGTGTTTATAAGCTGGACACGGAACCCCTCTATAGCAATCATTAACTAACATAGAAGAACCAAACCCTCTACCTGTCAATCTACTACGGCTAACCCCTCTACTTACTAACCAATTTATAGTAGACTCTGCACGTCTTTGAGATAATTGGTAATTAAATCCATCTGATCCTGAGATATCTGTGTGTGAACGTACATCGATACGCATACTTGGGTACTTCCTTAACACTTCTAATATTTTATAAAGTTCTCTTTCTGCATCAGGGCGAATATTATATTTACCTAAATCAAAATAAATAGCATTTAATTTTAAGACTTTAAATAAGTCGTCCCCTTTCTTAATTTCTACTCCTGGTATCATTGTATCTACAGAAGCCCCAGAACCTCCTTCTAACCCAAAATCAAGTACAGCTCCATTAGATTTATTTAATGCTGGTAAACCAAGTTCTATTGTATTATACCCCTCTTTATCTACTCCAACAGTAAAGCTAACCGAACCTAACTTATCCTTAAACTCGTACTCTCCTTGAGCGCTTGTAGATACTTCTTCTATTAACTTGCGATTGTTATCATATAAAGACACTTTAGCTCCTGATATTCCATTTGAACTTAAAATATCATATACCTTACCTTTTATACTTTGGTAGAGTTCCATATCTATACCATCTATCTCACGTATAAAATATAAATCATCTTTTCCAACTCCTTCTGGTCGATTAGAAGTCATGAAACCAAACTTACAATTAGGATCTAGATAAAAAGCAAAATCGTCATAATTACTATTTACTGAATCCCCAAGATTAATTACTTCTCCAAATGAATTATCCTCATTAATCTTCACTCCATAAATATCTAATCCTCCAAAACCTGGGCGTCCATCAGAAGCAAAGTACAATACATTATTTGTGCTTATAAAAGGAAAACTTTCTCTTCCTTCTGTATTAATCTTATTCCCTAAATTCTCAGGACTCCCAAAACTCCCATTTTCTAATATCTGTACTCTATATAAATCTGACTGCCCATAAGAGCCCTCGCGATCTGACACAAAGTATAACCACTTCCCATCTGGGCTAATAGCAGGATGTGCTGTACTTGAATTCAACGAGTTAAAAGATAAACGCTCTATATTAGACCATTTCTTTTTACTATCTAACGTAGCTTTATATAACTCTACTCTAACAATTCCCTCCTGTTTTTTTAATGCATCTCTATTGTTACTAGAAAAATACATCGTTTGCCCATCAAGGGAGAAAGTAGGTGTAGATTCATTTAATTTTCCTTCTATCTGTTTTGAGAATGGTTTAGACTCACCTACATACCCATCTATATAAACAGGTGCTGCATATAGCTTTGTAAAAGGATCATTTGTCCAACTGTGAATACCTGGATAATAGTCAGTTCTATTCTGAGATGAGGCAAATATCATATGACCTTTATACATAGCTGCTCCATACTCAGAATAAGTTGTATTCACATTATCCATTAATGTTGCTGTAAACGCTCCGGGATTTGACTTTATCGTCTCTAAATATTTCTTATCTGCAAGATATAGTTTAACACGAAGATCTTCTTTAAACTTATCTGCCATCAAATCCATAACCTTATCTGCCCCTACATAATCTCCTTCACTTTTTAATGTCTGTACATATCGAAAATAAATATCAGCAGAAACGAATTCTGAACTTACTTCAACACTACTTAATATTTTACTATACCATTTATTAGCATCTTTATACATTCCATTATTATAATAAGCATCTGCAAGGTTTCTATATACTCCTTGACTAGTTTCTCCTCTTTTTATTGCAGCCTCATAACTTTTAATGGCATCACTAAATGATAAATGCTCAAATAAAAGGTCTCCATATTTTGCTGTTTTAATATTCTGCGCTAACGCAGTCATACCACACAACAATAAGAATATCGTAATTGGTTTAAATAGTATTTTGCCCATAAATCTATATTTATTTTTCAGCACTTGTACCTTCTTAGAAGAAACGAGCTGTACTAACTTTGTTGTATTTGTTAAACAAATCA
>NZ_JBBPHJ010000056.1:0-3264 GCF_038039665.1 Myroides sp. C4067 | reverse complement strand
ATGATAATCCGTCTCTACTTTGATATACAAGACGTACATTATTCCTCATTATTCATTGTCAATTGTTCATCACGTATAGCTTCACGGTGTATTGCATAGGTATTTTCTTACCTTTTAGAGAGGCAGGTTCCCAGGCGTTCATGGTTACTTTATCGATTAGTTGGATAAGGTGGACTTCCATTACCTTGTCGAAGTCACTACGCACCACTTCTATATAAGACGCAGTACCGTCAGGCTCTATCATAAAGTCAAAGATAACTGAGCGGTCATAGTCCACAGCATTAGTAGGAAATTTCTCCTTAAATGCTTTAGTCAGATTGCGAGATAGCTGCTCGATACTGATGCGAGAGCGCACAGGAGTAGCCTCTTTACTATAGCTCTTGGTAGTCTGATCGCGATTAGGAGGGGTGTTATCCCTCTTCACTTGAGCGGTGATATCAGCAATAGTCAGTAGTGTAAGCACAGTAGACACTAGTAGTATTTTCTTTTTCATAAACAATTTGTTACGTGCGATTTAGCACTGTGTTTTTATTTCTTTTTAGCAATACCTAATTAACTGTGATATCCCCTATTTATTATATCGCAATTGAACATTCTCAGTATGTCCTTTTAAATTAATAAGACTAACATACACTTCTATCCACGATATAGCCTATCTTTAGCTTTACATACATAATCAAACACAACTATGAACAGGCTTATCCTACTAATCGCCGCACTATTCTGTACAATATCTTATAGCCAGAAAGTCAGTGACACACCTCTATCAGAGATCACGGCTACTTATCTAGAGGTAACCGTATCTGGAACTCCTCTATCAAGTAAGCACTATGCCAACATAGATTATGGGCAAAAGGCGAATAATAAGCAACTCAAGAATGACGATGGTACACCTATGATTTTTAATTCTGTTATAGATGTGATGAACTATCTAGACAGTAAAGAATATGAGTTGATTCATATCAATAGTAACGTTGTTGATGGATTTACGAGAACCAACTACTTTTTTAGAAAGAAGAAGTCCACTGCGTGTACATGTACCTCATCTACTCCTATGATACCTGCATTGGGATAGCCTAATACTACCTAATTCTCATCTCCTCTATCTCTAGGTGGAGCGATGCGCTATACCTATAAATGAACCGATATGGAGATAATGACTCTAAAATCCCTTTTTGACTCAGTATGCCTGACTTAAACCAAAACAACACACTGATAATCAAACCACAACAAGAATTCATTTTTATCTCGTTCGGAAACTATTCGGAAAGTAGCAGTGATTACTTGGTTTAGAAGATATTTTACCGAACTATGGTCATTCTCTATCCGAACCACCTCCTTACTTCATCACTAGTTGATCTGAACCATCTACACCTCATCGCTCCAAAAAATAGCGATATAGGCTCTCTTCTACATCGCTATAGCCGTCTCTTAGTATCTACTGATCGCCTCTAGCACCTCTTGTTCATCTAGATTTGTATACTCACAGAACTCCGTGTAGCTGACATAAGCTTCCTTAGGTTTGCGATAGACTGTCTTGATTTTTCGCAGCAGTCTTAGGGACGTCGAATAACTCTTACCCGTGATAAGCATGACATCTTTTGGGTAAATACAAAATCTCGTTGGTTTTCTTCTCATAACATTTTACTTTTTTGTTGGGTTTATAATCAGGGCACAAGATAGCATAAGCGGTCAAAAAAAGCAGATGAGTCCACCTCTAGTCCATTTATTGATCCATGTAATCAAACAAGAACAATGTTTCGAATACAAATGCGCTTCTCTCGCTTTTGGCAATATTTGAATAGTTACATTAATCCGTTTTAGAACGGTATTTATCCTTTTATTTCTTCTAGCAAAACAAGCTTTATAACTAATTAAATAAGGCATTGTAACCATTTATAAACTACCTAAAACCAAAACACCCTACAATCGAAACTTTGTTTATAAAGTGTATTTTTAAATGGAATCTCTTTTTTAAATTTGATACTATTCTAAAGCTATTTATCAACTTAAAAAAGACAATATGAAAAACATCAATTACATCAAGCATCTCAACTTTTGGTTCGAATTACTAAAGGATAATCCTGCTGTAAAACCAACCCATGTCAGCTTATACATCGCCTTATTCCAACAGTGGAACCTCAACCATTTTACAGAAACTTTTATCATCAACCGTCCTGAACTGATGAGCCTGAGCAAAATCGGGAGCAAGACTACGTACAGTAAGTGCCTCCAAGAGATGGTGGACTGGGGATGGATAGTCTATACACCGTCTACGTCTAGCTATAGCAACTCTGTGATGAAGATCATCTACACTCTGGATATCGTAGAGCGACACAAGAAGATAAAGAAGGCTAAGTCTGACACGTCTAGTCCAAAAAATGGTACAGTGCACCAGTCCACTACTTGTCCCGAAAGTGGGACACTAGAGGAGGTCAGCACTTGTCCCGAAAGTGGGACAAGTCGTGGACTAGTAGTGGGACACATATATAAAACTATAAACAATAAACAAAAACATATAAATATAAATAATTCAACAATTTCAAAATATGATGAAGCGCTATAAAACTAGTTTAGAAGACACATACGATTTGGTTGAGAGAACGAAGCAGTATGATTTTAATACCTGCTTATCTTATATCCTCGAAAGAGGAAAAAAGTTATATGGAGAAGAGTTTATCATTAATCCGTTTCACAAAGATGCCTTGTACAAGGTGCTTATCTATGCCATAGAAGATCACGCTACGCTAGAGAAATTAGATTTATCGTTAGACAAAGGATTGCTCATCATGGGGGCTCCTAGTAGTGGCAAAACTGCTGTGATGCAGCTGGTCAAACCTTTTTTCTCTAGAAAGAAACAATATGATATCAAGACGTGTCGCTCACTCGCTCATGACTTTATGCAAAGAGGATTCGAGACGACTACGCGATACGAAAACATCAATGCAAAGCCATTCTGTCTAGATAACCTAGGCAAAGAACAAGTGGCAAAACACTACGGGTACGCCTGTGAGGTAGTTACGAATATCATCGAGAGTCACTATGAGCAACGCTTTGATCAGACGTACCCTCGTATACATATCACTACATCACTCTCTCCTACAGAGATAGAGGATAGATATGGACAGCATTTTCGCAAGATGCTACAACAGCTATTTAATGTTATCGTGATAAAGTGATGGGAAATAGGGGATGGGGAACGGGGAACCGACAAACAGGGAACAGACAAACAGGGAACAGACAAACAGGGAACAGACAAACAGG
>NZ_JBBPHJ010000055.1:0-3473 GCF_038039665.1 Myroides sp. C4067 | reverse complement strand
AATAAGGTGTAAAATATATTAATAATGATTTGCTTTTATCATAGTAATCGAATTAAGAATGTTTGGCTAAGCCATAATGTACTTATATGACGCGATATAGATTGTGGTAAAATACAACGATGGCGCCGATTTGTAATCCGTGACGTGACATGCAGTACCTCCAAAAAAACAAAAAGTACAAACGACATTATATCTAAAACAAGCAATGGAAAATAAAGAAAATACAACTACTGAACAACCAGTTCAAGCTCCAGTAGAGCAAGTTGTAGAGGATAAAGCTAAAAAAGAAAAAAAGAAGAAAACAAAGATACTCTTAGTCAACACCCTAACATTTGCGGTAATAGGAATCGCTTTCTTCTGGTTATTGACTAAATACTTTCACATCAACGATAGAGATTACACAGAATCAGCACAGGTAGAAGAGTTCATTAACCCTATCAATACCCGTGTATCTGCTTATATTAAAGAGATCAAGTTCATCGAACATCAGCAAGTCAAAAAAGGAGATACACTAGTTATCCTTGACAACAGAGAAATCATCACTCAAGTAGAACAAGCTGAAGCAGCTTATTTAAGCGCATTAGCTGCTAAGAAAGTAACTAACTCCTCTATTCATACAGCATCAAATAATATCGGGGTATTTAGCTCTAATATTGAAGGGGCAAAAGCAAGATTGTGGAACGCAGAACAAAACAACAAAAGATACGAGAATTTATTACAAGCTGAGGCTGTTACCCAACAACAATATGATCAAGTAAAAACAGAGTACCAAGCTGCTAAATCTGCTTATGAAAGTTTAATAAAACAACAAAACACAACCAAACTTTCAGTTTCAGAGATAGAAACACGTCTTGCCCTAAATGAAGCGGATATCAAACGTACAAAAGCGATATTAGATATGGCTCAACTAAACCTGTCGTACACAGTGATTACAGCTCCTTATGACGGAGTGATGGGACGAAGACTAATCAGTGAAGGACAACTACTCTCGCCTAGCCAGCAAATTACTACTATCGTAAAAGATAATGAGAAATGGGTAACAGCCAACTTTTTAGAATCTCAAATGAACAATATTCAAATAGGTAGTATTATCGACATGACAGCTGATGCTGTAAAAGGAATACGTTTTCAAGGAAAAGTAACGGCTATCTCTGCGGCTACAGGTTCTAGATATTCTAGTATGCCTACGGATAACTCTACGGGGAACTTCGTCAAGGTACAACAGCGTATCCCTGTACGTATCGAATTTACAGATACGAATGATATAGAAAACATCGCTAACCTTAAAGCGGGGATGAATATGAATATACAGCTGGCTAACTAATTAGGAATTTTAAATTAGGAATCATAGCCCTTCGGGCTTTCTAAATATATCCTATAATTAAATTTCTAATTCTTAATAATGGAATGATTAATGTGCACACTATATTTTTAAATTCATCAAATCCGTTTTCTATGAAGAATGAAAATATAGTACAAATTAAAAGCTATGCTAAACTATATATTGCGTATAAAGAAGCTCGTGAATCTCATTACTGGATTCGACTGTTAACTGACACAGACTATCTAACGACTAAACAGAGTACAAGCCTTTTGACTGACATAGATGAGCTGCTTAAAATTATAGGAAGCATTCTAAAAACAATCAAAGAAAAAGAAAAAATAATAAACCATACTTAGGGATGTACAACGTACACAATTCCTAATTATTAATTCTATACCATGTATAACAAAGGATTATTTCACTCTTGGGTACCAAAACCAGTCATGCTATTACTCATTGTAATCATAGCAGCTGTGTTCTGTAGTATTAGTGGAATATATACTACTAATATAACCAATATCGTGGGTAGTACAGGCTCGATGACAGAGTACTACCTATGGGCTAACTATGCCTATGCCATAGGTCTAGGTACAGTCATGCCTCTTATTGTTAGGATCAAAGCGAGATTCAGAACAAAAGAACTTCTTGTAACCTCCCTCACCATGTGTGGTCTATTATACTTGGTACAATCTACTACCCATCAACCCTATATTATTATTGCCTGTTCTTATCTAATAGGAGTATTTAAAATGATGGGAATGATGGAAGTAGTATTACCCCTTATGATGCTTTTAAGTGTAGGAGGTAACAGAGGTATATTCTACAGTATCTACTACTCTGCCCTATTAGTAATCACCCAATTATCAGGTTACTTTGTAGCTAAGGTAAGCTTTATATTCAGCTGGCAGATTAGCTATATGAACCTAGCAATTATGTGCTTTGGAGCAGCATTGATTTGTATTATATTTCAGCACAATCAACGCTTTATGCGCAAGGTCCCTTTTATTTACATTGACTGGATTAGTATCCTTCTATTCAATGTAACATTCATGACCTTAGCCTATATCCTAGCTTTTGGAAAACAACAAGCTTGGTTTGACTCAGAGATCATAAGATATGCCTCATTATTATTTGGTATTCTCTTATTTATTTTTGTCATTCGCCAACAGTTGATTAGAAGACCATTCTTACCCTTAAATGCCTTTAAGAAGAATAATGTAAGACACGGAACGATTATGTTATTGTGTTTAGGAATGTATCTTGCCACTGCTACGATACAGAATATCTTTGCCGTAGGTATATTAGGATATAATCCGATGACCAATGCCTCCCTAAATCTCTTACTGATTCCAGGACTTATTACTGCAGCAGTTGTCTGTTATTATTGGTATAAAAACGAAATCCCTATACGCATGCTCGTCTTCTCTGGATTCTCTGCATTTCTTATGTACAGTGTGATGATGTACCTCGCTATGGCAACAGAATTCAGCTATTCGATGTGGTACCTACCCATGTTCTTTAAAGGATATGGAATGGGAGTTATCTTTGTCACCACTTGGTATTACACCTTAGATAAGTTAGACTTAGCTAGTATGTTAGGACTGATCGGATTTGCTATTCTATGGCGTACATTCATCGCTGTAGGGATGTTTAGTGCCCTATACAGCTGGACACAATATCAATTCCAAATACAAAGTCTAAACAACTTAGCCGTATACCTAGACGATGCCATGTTATTAAGATCAAGATCGGGTATTAATCTATCCCTTGTCCAACTAAACGGGGTACTCGCCGCTACCAAGACAGTATATGGATATATAAATATCGCTAGTATAGGAGTGTTGTTATATGTATTATTCCACCACTACGGTAGAATACGCACACTGAAAACTCGTGTGTATATCAATAAACTAGGTAATCTTATGATGAGCAAAAAAGATAAAGAGAGTATCGAAAATCAACTCCCTAACAATATATGATTTTGTACTTTTGAATCTCTAGTACCCTACTTCTTCTAAAGGAGAAAGAACTAGAGATTCTTTTTAATTTTATAAAATAAAAGCGATTACAAAGTACTCTGTAATCGCTTTTTCTGTTGTGATTGCACACCAATTATTCATAATCACGAACTCCTATATCTAAAATAGAA
>NZ_JBBPHJ010000054.1:0-4126 GCF_038039665.1 Myroides sp. C4067 | reverse complement strand
ATAATGTAGAAGAATAATTAGATCTCACAAGATGTACTTGCTCGGGTGCATACATAAGTTTGATTTTAATGAAAAGCTTATACCTCCTTAAAAGCTGCTTTTAAGGAGATTATTTGTTGCTTATAATATTTGTGTTTTCTACATCTAAAAATAGAGTTTTGAGACATTTAATACTTTTACCCACTAGTTTTACATTTCTTTTTCAAATTTAGATTTCCAATATTCATTATGTTTGAAGACATACTCTTCCAAACCTTCTATCGAATAAAAAGAGTATACAAAATCATATTCAATTTTATTCTCCATTGTGTTAAATAAATGATAAATATATTGATAATGAAATTGTTTACTTTTAGCTAGTCCTTCTTTTTTCTTTTCAATAAATTCAATTTCATCATATTCTTTTAGGAAAAGTGAATAGTAATATAATGCTTCTAAATAATAATATTTAATATGACAAAGGTTTTTTAGGGCCTTTTTGAAATAGTCTTTCTTTTTTTCATCATTATTCGAATTAAATGCCAACATTAATTCTTTTAAGCCTTTTGTGTAAGGGTTTGTAACAACTAACTTATCAATAGTTGTTTTATCTAGTTTTTCAATTTTTGATAAAGTATATGTTGATTGCATTATTTCTAAATGTTCATCCATATATAATGAATCAATATATTTTTTAAGTTTTTCTGAATCACAGTTATTATGCATTAACTCATATTCGAAATAATAAAAACCGTCTTTCTTTCTTGCTATATTTTCAGGTATACCTAAATAGAAAAAGTCGGCATCAGAAAAATATTTTATAAAATTGTCATTTTTGATAAATGATTCTATTCTAGTAAGAGTGTGTCCTTCCATACTATGAATGGAACTAATAATGGATTTATATCTTTGTTCAGTATAATCTTCTTTTTCAAAAATTCTGTTTCCCATTTCTGAAACTGTAAGTAAATTTGATAATTTTTCATATGAATTATCAAATTCAAAATGGAAGTATTCTGTATAAAGTGCTAAAACTTTTATAAGAATATCAGCATTGGGTATATCAGAAAAATATTCCCTAACTTGATATAATCTGTTTAAATATTCAGTCACTTCTTTTTTGCTTATAAATTGGTCTCCTACAGCATAAATGAAATTCAATAAATATTTTTTTTCTATTCCAGAACTATCTTTATCAATTGCAATATCAGGAATATAGGATAAAACGTTTAAAAGATTATTTTTAAAAAAACTAGATAATCTTAATGATTCAGACTTTGTTTTTTTCTTCTCTACAAATTCAATTAATTCTAGTATAAAACAGTTATAGTTATAGGCATCTAAACAGAATTTTTCCTTTTTTTCTTGTGATATTTTAGAAAACTTGAAATTTGAAAATCTTCTTATTATAGGCTGAAGTTGTAACGTGCCATTGTAATCTTCAACTAAGGATTTATCCCTAAGAGTTCGTAAATCTTTATCACTGATGCTTATTTTTGAAGTGCTTTTATTAAAGCATTTCTTAAAGTTAGATAAACTTATTCCATCTGGAAATAGGCTTAATAATTGAAATGCTATTTTTTCTTTATCACTTAATGTACAATAGGAATAGTTTATTGATTGATATATTGATCTTGTTCTTTCAATATTTAAATCAGCATTATCCTTAAATACAGTAGTAAAGTCTTCATTTGTAGACTCAAAAAAATGACTCTTCAGTTGTGCCTTTAATTCTGAAAGGTGTTTGAATTTAGTCCTTGAATTAGTTACAAGCTTGATTGCAAGAGGATTATTGTTTAGTAAATCTTCTAATATTTCAAATCTCAATATTTTAATTTCTTCCTCATTTTTGATTAAACCGTAGTTTTCTTGAAAAAGAATTAATGCATCATCAGTAATAAGCGGCGTTAATGAATAAACATCTTCGAAATCTTCATTCTTATTTATTGTTTCTCTTGAAGTAATTACAATACTTGCATAGTCCGTTACGAACCTTAATAATTCATTTACTTTATTTAATTCGTCATTAGTTAAAGAATTTTTAACTGTTTCAAAATTATCTAGTATTATCAATAAATCTAATTTATTTTGACTATAATTTTGAATCAAATACTCTTTAAATTCAATAATATTATGTAGATTAAATCCTTCTATTAATATTTCTTCAAGCCCTTCAAAATCTTTTATATTTTCACAAGATTTAAAATTAACACCAGCTGTATAGTAACCTCTATTATAAAGTTCATAAGCACATTTTTTTATTAAGGTTGTTTTTCCAGTACCTCCCGAAGCTTTTACATTAAGTAATTTATTCGATTTAATTATATTTATCAGTCTTGTAACAATTATAGATTGCTCTTCAACACGCCCAACTACGCTGGTTAATGATTTTTTACCAATATCTAAGTCTCGATCATTTCCATAAATTGATTTAAATGTAGCATAGCCATTTTTAAAAGCTTGAAATTCTAACTTATCGAGATTTATCATAATCTCATTCTCCTGATAATTTAGATCTAAATTTCTTAATGTCTTATAAATGAATTTTTTAATTATCGAATTTTTGAAACTATAAATAAAAATTGAAGGATTGCTAATGTTTTGATTAATAATGCCATCAGTTATAAAAACTATTGGAATTTTATCATTTGGAATATTTTCGCAAATCTCATTAACAGATACTAATTTACTTTGCAGATTATCTTCTTCAATGTATATGTTGGATTTATATGATTTAGATATAATAATAATGATATCAATATCTTCAAGACTCAATAGAGTTTTAATGTTTAGATAACCAGTATAAATAGTACTGTCTAACGAATTAAAATTATTAATTACTTGATTAATTTCATTGCCTATTTTTAAGTCAATTGGATTAGGAGAAAGGATTGCTATTTTTTGTATACTCTTATTTACAATAATTTCTTTATTTGCAATAATAGAATTGTTTTTTTCTTGTATTTTGTATTTTAAACAATCTTCAATGTAAGTATTAATTTCATTGTATTCAGTAATAGCGATTGTTTTAAGAAAATTAAATTTTTCAAACTTGTTAGGTTCTTTTGTAATGATAAAATGTTTGTTATTATTTCCAAATGCTTTATCAAGGCTATTAAAGATTAAGTTTATATCAGGATCATTAAAACTAAACCCTAAAAAAAGTAAAGTTTTCTCTGAGAAAATAGTTTTTAATTTTTCAATAGCACCATTGTTAGAATTATAAAGTTTTTCATAATCATCTTCAAAAATTATACAATTTGAAGGTTCATTATAGCTACCATGAAGCTTAAATATATAAGGTTTATTGTTCTTTCCAATTTCACTTATATTAAATTGGTCGGTATAAATTGATGGTGAAATTGAATTATTTGCTGCACATTCGAAAGCATTATCATAATTAGTTGTAATCACTTGTTCTGTTAATTCAATAATTTTTTTATGTAAATCAAAATTATTGCTTGGTGCAACATTAAAATTTTCTTTAATGTATGATTTTATTATAGTATGTTCAGACTTAATTAATTCTAAAGCGTTAATTGGTTGCATAACCCCCATATTTAAAACGGGTATAAGTGTATCGAATTCTTTTTTATCAATTTCATTAATAACTTCCTCAACGAGTTTGTTCCAACTAGGTAAATTAAAGTTACTTGAAAGGCCTGAACCTGCAAAAATTACTAAGTTATTTTGAAGGATAGCATCTTTTATTTTTTGTTCTATTTTCATGAGATTTATAAGCTTACAGATAACATTTTTATTTCAAGAAATGATAAGCGATTTAGTTTTCTAAACTAACACCTATATGATTATTTAATTATATTTTATACTACTATATTTCTTTTCTATATATCTAAGATTTATTTTGGTTATAAAACTAATTAAACAACATTTATTTTTTAAACATAGTGAAAATTTCTCTAATGATATTACGGAAATCCGTAAACCCCTCAATATTTTGAGTGTAGCTATTTTATATAGCAGAAAACAAGGACTTCGGAGTAGTTCTTCACTCCTTTGTAAGAGGAAATCATTTTATAAGTTTTATTTGAGCACCTTAAAGCATAACTAGTTGTTATTTTTGAAGTAAACCGGATCAACGTTAAAAGTTGGGGAGGAAAGTGTAAAATAATATCTTTGTGCTATG
>NZ_JBBPHJ010000053.1:0-5012 GCF_038039665.1 Myroides sp. C4067 | reverse complement strand
ATACAGCAATAGGCAATCACACAGTAACAGCAACACTTAGTGGTAGCTCTAACTACACTCCGATGCCTTATACCCTGTCTGCTACATTATCGATTACTGAAGCACAAGAAGAATTACCTTCTCTTGATAGTGTTATATTTGAACACAAAACAGAGACCTACACTGGAGAAGTAATCTCGATTGAAGCAACGAACCTTCCTAATAACGTAAGAGTTTCTTATGATAAGAACCAATATATTGACTCAGGTACATATCAAGTAGTAGCATCATTCTATTTCAAGGATATCTTACTAGGAACTAAGTCAGCTACACTGACTATCGAGAAAGCACGTATTATGGGAGTCAAGTTTAGTAAGAAAGAAGTAACCTATAATGGTAAAGAGCACGAACTACTACTAGAAGGAGAACTACCTCTAGGCGTAACTGCTACTTATAAAAACAATACTGGAACTAACGCAGGTACATATAAAGCATCTGTAAAATTAGAAGGAGACAATTATATCACAAGTACTAGATCAAACGAGCTAATCATATTACCTGCTGATATCACTCAACTTGTCGAGCTAAAAAGCCAATCGTTTATATATGATGGTAAGCCAAAATCACTAGCTGTTACAGGTGAAGTTCCTCAAGAGCTAACTCTTACTTATACTAATAATACACATACAGCAATAGGGAATCACACAGTAACAGCAATATTAAGCGGCAGTACTAACTACACGCCGATGCCTTATACCCTATCTGCTACACTATCAATTACACAAAAAGAGGAAGAATTACCTTCTTTAGACAATGTAATCTTTGAACACAAAACAGAAACGTATACAGGGGAGGTTATTTCAATTGAAGCTACTAATCTTCCTGACTTAGTAACTGTAAAATACAACCAAAATGAGTACATCAATACTGGTGTTTACCAAGTAGTAGCTACCTTCTACTTTAAAGATATTCTACTAGGAACTAAGTCAGCTACACTGACTATCGGAAAAGCACGTATCACTGGAGTCAAGTTTAGTAAGAAAGAAGTAACTTATAATGGCAAAGAACACGAACTACTATTAGAAGGAGAACTGCCTCTAGGAGTAACCGCTACTTATAAAAACAATATTCATAAGAATGCAGGTACGTACAAAGCTTCTGTAACTTTATCAGGAGACAATTATATCACAAGTACTAGATCAAATGAGCTAATCATACTTCCTGCTGATATCACTCAATTAGTCGAGCTACAAAGTGAGTCGTTTATATATGACGGTAAGCCAAAGTCACTAGCCGTTATAGGCGAAGTCCCTCAAGAACTAACGCTTACTTATAAAAACAACAAGCATACAGAAGTAGGGTATCACACAGTAACAGCAACACTTAGTGGTAGTTCCAACTATACGCCAATGCCTTATACGCTGTCTGCTACGTTATCGATTACTAAGAAGCAAGAAGAATTACCTTCACTTGACAGTGTAATCTTTGAACATAAAACAGAGACATATACAGGAGAGATTATATCAATTGAAGCTACCAACCTTCCTAACCTAGTTACTGTAAAGTACAACCAAAATGAGTACATCAACACTGGTATATATCAAGTAATAGCGTCATTCTACTTTAAAGACATCTTACTAGGAACTAAGTCAGCTACACTAACTATCGAGAAAGCACGTATTACAGGAGTCAAGTTTAGTAAAAAAGAAATAACCTACGATGGCAAAGAGCACGAACTTCTATTAGAAGGAGAACTACCTCTAGGCGTAACAGTTACTTATAAAAACAATATTCATAAGAATGCAGGTACTTATAAAGCTTCTGTAAAATTAGAAGGAGATAATTACATCACAAGTACCAGATCAAACGAGCTAATCATACTACCTGCTGATATCACTCAACTTATTGAACTAAAAAGCCAGTCGTTTACATATGATGGTAAGCCAAAGTCACTAGCTGTTACAGGTGAAGTACCTCAAGAACTAACACTTACCTATACTAATAATACACAGACAGCAATAGGGAACCACACTGTCACAGCAACATTAAGTGGTAGTGATAACTATACACCGATGCCTTATATGCTGTCTGCAACTTTATCAATTACAAAGAAAGAGGAAGAATTACCTTCTTTAGACAAAGTGATTTTTGAGCATAAAACAGAGACGTACACTGGAGAGGCTATTTCAATCGAAGCAACGAACCTTCCTAACTTAGTTACTGTAAAGTACAATCAAAATGAGTACATCAACACGGGTACATATCAAGTCATAGCGTCATTCTATTTCAAGGATATCTTACTAGGAACTAAGTCTGCTACACTGACTATCGAGAAAGCACGTATCGAAGGAGTCAAGTTTAGTAAAAAAGAAGTAACCTACGATGGTAAAGAACATGAGCTTCTACTAGAAGGTGAACTACCTCTAGGTATAACCGCTACTTATAAAAATAATAAAGCTACTAACGCAGGTATCTATAAAGCTTCTGTAAAATTAGAAGGAGACAATTATATCACAAGTACGAGATCAAACGAGCTCATCATACTTCCTGCTGATATCACTCAACTTGTCGAGCTAAAAAGCCAGTCGTTTATATATGATGGTAAACCGAAGTCATTAGTCATTACAGGTGAAGTACCACAAGAATTGACGCTTACTTATCAAAACAACAAGCATACAGAAATAGGCAATCATATGGTAACAGCTATACTTAGTGGTAGTGATAACTATACACCAATACCTTATACTCTGTCTGCTACATTATCGATTACTGAAGAGCAGGAAGAACTCCCTACATTAGATAATATAATTTTTAAAGATATAGTTGCTATTTACAGTGGTCAACCCTACAAGATTATTGCTACAAACCTTCCTCAGGATGTAACTGTAAAATACAGTGATAACTCCTTTACTAATTCAGGTGTTTATATCATCACTGCAGACTTCTATTATCAAGATATTTTATTAGGACATAAAAGAGCAACGCTTACTATAGAGAAAGCTCCCATCACTAGTGTAAAGTTCAGTAAAAAAGAAGTTAATTATACAGGTACAGCACATCAGCTCCTACTAGAAGGAGAGTTACCTCAAGGAGTAAAAGCAACCTATCAAAACAATAAACACATTGATGCAGGAGAATATAAAGCTTCCGTAAAACTAGAAGGAGACAATTATATCACAAGTACTCGTACAAATCTATTGATCATTCGACCAGCAGATCTGACTAGATTAGTGAGCTTAAAGAATCAATCGTTCAAGTATGATGGACAGCCAAAATCTTTAAATATAGAAGGGCATATACCTCAAGGGCTACGTATTACTTATCAAAACAATACGCATACAGACATTGGACACTATACAGTTACAGCCACATTAGAAGGAAGTAGTAACTACACTCCTATGCCTTATACAATGACGGCAATATTAGCCATAAGCCACGAAGGCGAAACTCTACCAATGCTGGACAACGTTATATTTGAGAACAAATCAGTTACTTACAATGGTAACTCTCATAAACTAGAAGCATACAATATTCCTAATGAAGTCAATGTAGAATATGACAGAAACTACTATGACAACGCAGGAGAATATAGTATAAAAGCTTCTTTCTATTATAAATCAATACTTATTGGTACTAAAACAGCCAAATTAACAATAGAGAAAGCTAAACTAACTAATATCACATTTAGCAAACTTATAGTGGATTATACAGGTAAACCTCAGAAGATCTTAATCAAAGGAAAACTGCCTAAAGGAGTGACTGCCACTTACGAAAATAATATTCACACAGACGCAGGCATTTACAAAGCTAGTGTTACACTAGAAGGCGATAATTATATTACTAGCAAACGCACAGCTAATCTTACAATCAAGCCACTTGATATACACAAATTCATTTCATTTCCTAACCAAGCTTTTGTATATGACGGTCAACCTAAAACACTTACCTTGACAGGAAACTTACCCCATCCTCTAAAAGTGACTTATGAAAACAATACACATACAGAAATAGGGAAATATCAAGTAAAAGCGACCATTGAGGGAAGTAGTAATTATGCTCCAATGCCTTATGTAATAACAGCAACTTTGGTCATCAGAAGTGATGATGAAGCAGCTGATATAGTTGAATTATCTATTAATGAACAAGTGTTTAAAAACCCAACCAATAAGATAACATACATCTTGCCTTGTGGAGAAAAATATGCTCGAATAGAGTTTAATGAATTAAGTGCAGGAGCTTTTATCACTAACAACATAAAAGAGGAATACTTATTACATTATGCAGGTACGTTTACAATTCCTGTAACAGTTAAATCTGAATCACAGACACTCACTAGAGAATACACAATAGAACTAATCAGACCCGTACCTTTCGAAAAAGTAGCGATAATGAAGCCAGATAATTCTTTTGTTATAAATATGAACTCAGCCACAAACGGAGGTTTTAACTTCACCTCATTTAATTGGTATAGAGATGATATGCTAGTGAGTACAAATAACTATTATGTAGCAGGAGCGTACAGTGATATCAATAACAATAATCAAGTTCAACATCACTTAATACTGACAACGGATAAAGGAGAAAAAGTCTATACCTGTAAACAAATTATAGAGATCAATAATACAAACAAGGTCAAACTGTTCCCAAATCCAGTAAATCAAAACAAAATAATCAATATTGTTTTTGATATGGATAGAACCACTTTTAGTCCTGCTAGGCTAGAAATATATTCTATACTAGGAAACAAGGTATTAGAGGCAGAACTTCCCAACCGAGAGAACAGTGTTCACCTCCCACCACATTTACAAAGTGGTAAATACATCGCAGTTATTCTAATCAATAACGAAAAGAAAATTATCAACTTCATCATCAAATAATTTTTTACTTTCTGTTTATACTTCCGAAAGGTTGAATCTCATCACTGAGTTCAACCTTTCTTTTTTTAATAATCTCAGTAAATCCTACTACACCTCTTTTGTCATTCTGAGCTTGCGAAGAATCCCATCCTACATGATTGTAGAGTTACGTGTGAG
>NZ_JBBPHJ010000052.1:0-5624 GCF_038039665.1 Myroides sp. C4067 | reverse complement strand
CCTCTGACTTATAGGTATACGTACCATCAGCGCCAGCCACAAGCGTAGTTACTGTTTCATTGGCCTTAACTACTGTTGAAAAAAATAATTCCTTTCTTGCTCCTGAACGATCTAAGTATTCAAATTTATTTCCATCATAAAAAACATTTCCTCCTGCTGTCTTTAAAATATTTTGAACAGTCTCATTCTTAACAATTTCTTCAAAGTTATTTATCACAATATCCTTTACATCTTCACCAACTGTTAATTTTAACCATTTTGTTTTATTCCAATAATAAAATCCAGGTTCTATGTCCCCTTGTTTTTTATTAGCATAAACTAATAAACTTTCGACATTCCCATTTGAAATAGTTGAAGTGTCATTAGTAGTCTTTAAAGGAATACTTGGTATTAATAATCCCTTATCATTTGAAGTTATTGTAAGTTCTGCAGACTTACTAGGTGTTTTAGTTCCAATACCCACTTGAGCTTGTAGTGACAACACAAATAAAAATGCAGCCACACATAGTAATTGTTTTTTCATGTTACATAAATTTTATTTAACACGAATTTCAAAACAATAGCACTAAAATAAGTATCACTTTGTTATTCATAAGAACACATTAACAAAAATGAAATTGTTTCATAACAATCAAATAATAAAACTAACAATCAAATAATACTCGTAAATCACTAATAAGTATCAAAAAAAAATAGGTCTAAACGTATTGTCTAAACCTATTTTAAAGAATCAATTTAATAAAAAATACAAAAAAGGTTGAATAATTATATTATATACTCCCAGATAAATATAATCAACCATTTTTAAACTAAACTTTACTCCTATAGCTCCTTTTTCTATAATTAAAAATTAAAACTAACTTCCTATTTAAATCTATCAGATAAGTACACTAGATAATAAACATCAACTTCTTGAATTATAAAATAATTCTATATGTACAAGTTTTTCATAATACCCTGGTTTTATAATTTTTCTAAACACTATACTTCTAAAACTGTAAAGAGCAAGTACTAATATTCTAATAATCCGCCTAACCTTTATAACAAAATTGGATAAAATCTTCCTCCTGTAAGTATTGTTTTGTTATATTCTTGAGCATATAACAAAACAATAAGCTCCTATAATACTAGACTAACAAAAAAAAACACATAAACAATTATTATTCAACAATATAATAAAAAACAAAAAATCATATCTTACAAAATAACAAACCTAAAAAAGAAACTAGTTAACATATAATTCCTATACTATTGGGTAGGAAAAACTATATAATTTAGCTAACAAAATCTATTATACACTTTAAATAAAAAAAGCCAACTAGTATTTTACACTAATTGGCTTAACCTAAATAATTATACTAACTTAATATACTCTGCTGGGGTCATTCCTGTAACATTTTTAAAGCTCTTAAAAAATGAAGCCTTTGAATTAAATGCACTTTGAAAGAATAACTCATTTGCTGTCATCTCTTTTTTACAAGTGAGTTTATCTACCTTATCAAGAATCTCTTTAATTCTTAAAGAATTAATATACTCTCTAAAACTCATTTTATGCTTATAGGTAAAATACTGTGCTAAATAATATCTAGAGACTTTAATTTTTATAGCTAAATCACTAATTTTAAAATTAGGATCTAAAAAAGCTTTCTCTACTAAAATAACTTGTTTAACTTTAATATCTATCTGTTCTAGAAAATCTTCACTTAATCTAACCTTATCATACTTATCGCAAACATCTTTATTTACTTCAAATACATTTATCTTAATCTCATCATTATGCATTAAATCATAATCTAAGAAAGAAGATTCCCTTTTTACTTGATTAGTTAAGATTACTTCAGAAGTGTTACTATAAATTTCAAACGATTCATCTTGAGTTAAAAAATCCACTTTAAAAGTATCTGAAATCACATTGTATCTAAAAGTACTAACTATAACATAAAGCCATAATAAAGTTAAGATTGAGAAAACAAATAAAACATCATAATTATGATCAAACAGAGTTAAGAAAATAAAAATAATTATAGAAAAAACAATAGTAAAACTTATCAAATAAGACAAATACAATATAGCCTTGAATTCCTTTCTATTACTACTTACTGCTTCTGACAACCTATCTTTCAATAAATAAAATCCTTTTATTCCATAAAAAAGCAAATGCATCATAACAAACACATAAAAGGAATAATACCATATATCCTCTATAAATCTCAAATCGTCTTTCACATAAAACACTATAAAAGAAAGTAAGACAAAAAGAAAAAGTGATAAATAATAATCTTTAAAATAAACTCCAAAAAGCTTTTCTTTCTCTTTGAATAAATAATGGTATATAATTAAAAAAACATAAGGTCCATAGAATAGAAACAATAACATCCAAAATGGGAAAAGTCCAATATCTTTCTTAACTATAAATTGCCAAATAAGGGTGGAAGACTGTATAACAATTAGATAATTGAATCTACTTAATAATCTAAAAGCAACCAAATCAATATTCCTTTTTTTTACCCTGTAATACAACAAAACTTCCTTCAATGCAACAATTGAAAGAATTGTAAAAAATATAACTACGATATACATATCTACTTTCTATTATTAATTAAACATTAAGTCAGGCGATTTACTTAAAACACTAATTCTATGTAGATACAGTATTATTTATTCCAAATCTAGTACTTTTTATTTTCTAATCAAAACTAATACACTAATAAATAAACATTAACATTACCAATCAATAACAACATAATATGTTATAATAACCTATCTTTAAAAGAAAAAATGATCAATTCAAACAATAACACCCTACTAAAGAAAAAGTTATTTCTTTGCCTTATTATTACTTTATTAATTATTAAACAGATAATAAATATTATGTATTCACATACTGATATTTATCTATACATAATTGTACAAATTATATTAATCCTTATAAACAGAACTAGCATTAGACTATATTTATCTCTAATAACTTTAGAAACTATCTGTATATTTTTGTTTAAAAATAATCTAATAACTAATAATATATACTACACATTATCCTATATACTTACCCTATTAGGAATATTTCAATTCTTAAAGCCTAATAATATAAATCAATACTTACATCAACCTATTCATCTTTACTTAAATCATATCTCAATAACTACAATTATTTTACTAACAACTCATTTTTTATTAAACATTTATGTTCAATCACTAAAGCATCTTAATTACTTACTTGAATTTGTTCAGCTAATTATTCAATCTTATATTTTATTATATTCTATCTTAACTTTAATAAATTACTTAAAACATAATATAGCCAAAAAACTGTCTATTAGTTTTTTAAAAGAACATAAATATTCTGAATCCACACTAGTAATATTAGATTATTTTGAAAACAATAAAACTCGATTTTTAAGTGTAGATTTTACTATTAATACTTTAAGTACAGAGGTAAAAATCCCTGTTCATGAAATTTCAAAAAAAATAAACAATGAGTTAAATACAAACTATTATACAATGATTGCATTCTATAGAATACAGCATGCAAAACAATTAATACAATTAGAACCAAATTATAAAATTGAAGCTATAGCTGAAGAATGTGGTTTCAATTCTAGAGGGACTTTCACAAAGTATTTTAAGCTTTTTGTCAAATGCACACCTACAGAATATAAAAATACCATTATTTAAACACACACAAACAAGATCACCTTAAGTGAATACAAGAATGTACTTATTGTATCACAAAAAGAATATATCTAAAATACAAAAGCCTGAATAATTTCAGGCTTTTGTATTCATCATTTCTACTATACCCTCATATCGATAGAATATAAGGCCCCCTATTTTCTTATAAGGAATAGTTCCTTTTAATCTCATATTTTGAAGTGTACCAGGAGAGATACCTAATAACTTTCTAACCTCAAAACTCTTTATCCATTGCTTTGCTTGTTCGTCTTTCTTTCGATTAAATGGACTATAACGTCTTATCTCATTGATAATATCAGTTTTAAACTGCTCTAAGTCTTCTTTAGTAATTAATTCTACATTCATATTCTTATAAGTTTTAAAGTATAACAATACCTCTAAAATCTATATAAAATCAATTTGTTTTGAAAATTGGTTGTAGCAAGTTACATTTGGCTCTTATGCTCTTAAGTCTTGATCTATCATTTTCAATCGTAAATTCTCCATATCTTCACTTAATTTGTATTCTAATACTTTAGCATAAATCTGTGTTGTACGCATAGCAGTATGTCCTAGCATTTTACTAACAGACTCCATTGGAACTCCATTATTAAGGGTTAAAGTGGTAGCAAAAGTATGCCTTGCCATGTGAAACGAAAGATTCTTATTAATCTTACAAACACTGCCGATTTGCTTTAAATAAGCATTCATTTTCTGATTACTTATAACTGGAAATATCTTCCCTAACTCCATAGCAGTAGAGTTACACTTATACTTCTCTATCAGTTTTAGAGCTTCTGGTAAAAGAGGAACCTGTATTGTAATTTTAGTTTTAACACGTTGAGAGAATATCCATAACTTATCATTACTTCCAACTACAATATTAGATGGTTTTAATTCAAAAATATCAATAAAGGCTAAGCCTGTATAACAACAAAATAAAAACATATCCAATACAGCTTGTAATTGCTCTCTTTTAAATCGTTTCTTAACTAGAATATCCAGTTCTGCTCTTGATAAAAAAGATCTACTAGTTTTCTCATATTTAAGTTTAAACTTTGAAAAAGGATCTTTTTCAATCCACTCCATAGTAACAGCTAGGTTAACTAACTTTTTAACTCTTTCTAAATGTTTCATTATACCATTGTTACTCAATGGTTGATGACTATGTATCGGCTTACAACTTCTTAGATAACTCTCAAAATCAAAAATAAACTTATAATTAAGTTCATTCAAAAAGATATCATTTCTATTATAATTTGAAAAAAGGAACTTTTTAATATACTTAGTAGTAGCTGTATAATTCTTCAATGTTCCTTGAGTTAACTTACCCAATGAAATTGTATTGTGGTATTCTATTAACTTTATAACAGACATCTGAGAATCATCCATTCCTAAGAACATAGTTTTTACAGTACCAATTGATACAACTTTCTTCTGCTGAATAAGCGTATGATAACTATCTGTTATTAAAGAACGAACCCTTTCAATATGTTCATTGATTTTATTTACCTCGTTACTTTTTCCTTTTAATTTCCCTCTAACAGAATCCTATAATAGTGATGAAATCTTAATTTTTAAAGAGATTTCTGTACGTTGCCCGTTGACAGTCACACGGGCATAAATCATAGACATTTCGCTGTCTAATGAAGATATAGCACGAATTACAAAGTGTATACCAAAAGTGTTTTTTGCCTTCATATCAATCTATTTTAATGTTAACCAAGCTGTTTTGATATGGTTTATTAAAATAACTCACTCAAGTATAACAAAAGAAAATCAAAATCCATCAAGTAAAATCATTTTACTCACAGGATAAACCATTGATTTTCAATTATCTAAAAACAGGTAGGTGAGTGAAATTTACACTTCTTTTAGTTGAAAATTCAACTCACCTAATTGGATCAACGTTAAAAGTTGGGGAGGAAAGTGTAAAATAATATCTTTGTGCT
>NZ_JBBPHJ010000051.1:0-7074 GCF_038039665.1 Myroides sp. C4067 | reverse complement strand
ATACTCTGTCTGCCCCACCATCTGCTATTTTTCCAACCGTAACTGCTTTATCAACCAAGTTGCCTGTAGCGATAGTTGTAGGTGCAATTTTACCACCTGTAATAGAGGCATTTTTAATGCTTAATGTCGTAGCCGCTAATACAGCGTTAGGAGCAGAATTCGTACCAGTAGTAGCATCTCCTACCACGATTACTCCATCTGTAGTTAAGTTCGCTTTACCAGTTATGTCATTTGTATTTACAGCAGGTTTACCAGGTTCCCACACTTTCGTTGCGTCGTTATATACTAATGCCTGTCCTGTAGTAGTAGGTGGGGTAGGGCTAACTGTCACTTTTTTTATTTTGTTTATTGTATTGTCACCTGCTTTTCCTCCTACATCACCTGTAAGATCTATTTCAGTAGGTACAACAGACACTTTATAGGTTGTGGTATTGCTATTAGTATCTATAGTTTTAGCTACTTCTGTACCACTACCATTCGCTACTACTGTAGTAGGTACTACCATATTAGTGGTAATCAAACTCTTGATATAGGTTTCAAAGTCAGTGCTCTTTTTTAATAAATCGGTAAGAAGTACCTTAGTTTCTACTCCGCGTTCCGGTTTATAGGTTAGTACAGCTTCATTTCCTTCTATAGCTCCTTTAAACTCCGTTAAGGTTTCAAATTTCTTTATTACATCACTGATTTTCATCGTTTGTTCTACTCCTTTATCATC
Organism: Myroides sp. C4067; assembly: GCF_038039665.1. Taxonomy (NCBI): domain Bacteria; kingdom Pseudomonadati; phylum Bacteroidota; class Flavobacteriia; order Flavobacteriales; family Flavobacteriaceae; genus Myroides; species Myroides sp. C4067. The sequence goes on along the minus strand of NZ_JBBPHJ010000051.1, from coordinate 6,359 downwards.
TTTCCATGTGAAGATATAATCTCCATTTTCATGTTTGATCATAACGGTATCTTGCTTCGCTTCTTTTTTGATGTATTCGTATAGGTTTGTATTAGAGATTAGCACATTCCATTTTTTCTTCTCCCAATAGTAAAACCCTGCTATTAGATCTTTAGTTCCATTGTGGTATACAATTAAACTTTCAGGATAGTCCCCACCTTTAATAGTAGTTTTATCCGTATCATTTAATAGATTAACACGAGGTATTAATATCCCTTTATTAGTCGAGTCAACATCTAATATAGAAGTAGAATTAGGTAGTGTTGTACCAATTCCTGTTTGTGCATATAGCCCAACTGTTCCCAATAGGAATAATGCTAAAGTAATTTTCTTTTTCATAACAACAATAATTTGCGAGTAAAATTAACATAAAATAATATGTATAATGTTTTACTTTAAGAGTGCTTATAATAATTATACTTGTTATTTTAAGTTAAAAACAGTGTGATAATTTATTGGTTTATAATTTTATTTAAAAAATAGATAATTTATGTAGTAGTTTATCTACTAAAACAAAAGTCTATATCGTATTTCTACTTCTATTTTAATAAATGTTAAAGACAATTAGTAAATGAGGTTTTTTAATTCTTTAATTATAATTTTTACAGTATTACTGTTTGCTATGATGTAGAAAAGAGGCAAAAAATAGTCTAAAAAGTATCCTTTTTGGATAACATAAAGAAGTGATTTATCTTTTAATCAACCAGTGTAATAAAAAAAGCCCCTCATTAAATTAATAATGAAGAGGCTTTTATTTAAAAAAATAATTGTTGTCGTGATAGTATTTTAAAGCATTTCTATAGTCCAGATTGTTTCTTGAGGCCCACCAACAATAATTGTTGGTGTAGTAACTGGTGCTCCATGCCAAGTTCCATCTCCACTTCCATAATTAGCAGTTTTGATTTGTAAAAAGTCATTTTTATTTAACATAACTATACCTGTAATTGTAGAGTTTTGTGATTCTTTTTTATCTGGTATTGGTGAAACAAATGGCATTGTATTCATAGAAAAATGCTGTTCACCTGTAGAAGGAGTATAATTGTTTTTAACAACTGCTATTCTCCAGTTTTGTTTTGCTTCACTAGTTCCACAAACTATATTTAAAGTAATACGATATATACCATTTTTGGGAATTTTATATAATTTATTGATGTTATCCCATCCGAATTCATTTCCAAAGATTTGTTTTATTTCGTCATAATACTCAGTAAACTGGTTGTAGAACTCCCAACTATGACGAGTCCCATATACCGAAATTTGACCAGGTAATGTATTTAAAATTGTAATAGGATTCGAAGCTGCAGCCCAAGTAGCATTTCCTTCTTGATCTGATATTAAGATATTTCCATGGCTTGCACCAGTTGATAGTTGTATCCCTGTATCTGTTTTTCCTTCATTATTAATTGTTAACTTGTTAGTTGGTATAATAATTCCTATTGCTAAATCACCGTTTTCAGTAATTATGACGTCATTTTGTTGGGTTATAGTATTAGGAGTTCCAATTAAAGGATTATCTTTTTTACCATCTATGTGAAATATTCCGAGAGGATTGGGAGTGTTGATACCTACTTGACCATATATAGTTAAAGTAAATAGTATAATTGTATTTAATAATATACGTTTTTTCATTATATGTGAGTTCTGAAATTATAATATAAATTTTATCTAATTTGTTTTACTAATTCTATTAACAAAGTAGAATATTCTGGTCCACCAATAATTTTCACAGGAGAATTAGGATTCTTTTGATTTGCAACTTTAATTTCTAGTATATCATCTTTGTTTAAAATGGCAAGTCCAGTGACATAGGCTAATTTATCTTTTTCTTCAGACACGATAGAAATGTATGGCATATTTGGCATTAGTTGTTTGGCATTATTTCCCTTAGATATTCCTATTTTATAATAGTCAGACAGTAAGCCAGATTCTAAATAAATTGACATAGAAATTCTATAGATTCCTTTAATGGGTACAATGTATTGTTGTTTAACAATATCCCATCCATATTGATCTCCAAAAATCCCTTTTACATCTTCAATCTTAACATCAAGAAATTTGTCATATTTAGCCATATTGTCAATATTCCCTATTAGAGAAGATACCCCTGTTATTGAATATATTGAAGTCCTTGCTTTTCTTTCAGGGAAACTCCATGTAGCATTACCATCTTTATCTGATATTAAAACTTTTGATTGTGAAGAGGCATTTAACAAACTTAAACCTGTATTACTATCATTTGTTTTTATTTCTAATTTATTTGTTGGATTTAGGATTCCTATCCCGATATTTCCATTATTAGTTACTACTATATCATTAGACTCTTTTTGAGAATGTTTAACATTAGTATTAGCATTGTCATTTTTTCCATCTACATGAAATATAGCCTGAGGAAGTGTTGTATTGATACCTATTTGACCATAACATGATACTGTTTTTAATAAAAGGAATAATAAACTTAGGTAAATTGTCTTCATCTTTATATTTTTGCTTTATATTAAATTAGCTTATAGGTTCTATACTTAATATTGTATGAGATTCTCCTCCATAAATTTTAACAGGTCTACTGCTATCGGTTATATTTGCAACTTTTATCTCAAAGTAATCGTCTTTATTCAAGTCTATAATACCATTAATCGTTGTTAGTTGTTGGACACGTTGACTAAATACACTCATAAAAGGCATGCCTATTATCGGCTTTTGTTCTCCATTTTTGGCTATAATAACTCTCCAATTGTCGGTATAAGAAGTTTGAACATCATTAAAAAAAACCGTTAGTGTTATTCTGTATTTTCCTGTTTTTGGCACCACAAATCGTTGGTTTTGAACATTCCATCCATAGATTTCACCATAAACATTCTTAATATTATCAATACTGATTGTGGTAAATATATTTAACAGCCCCCATGAAGTTTTACTTCCATAAAAATCTTTACTACGTCCTGTGCTAAAAATTACAGAAGTAAAATTTATACTTTGTGTACTTGATTTATCCCAATAAGTACTTCCATCTGCATTAGCTGTAAGTACAGCGCCAGCTCCCGCTCCATTAGGTAGTTTTAATCCTGTATTAGCTCCTGTTCCATTATCTATTACCAATTTATTAGTAGGATTTATTGTTCCTATTCCTAGATTGCCTTCTGCCGTAACTACTACATCATTTGCTATCTGGGCAGGTGTTAGAGGACCAGTTAGATTATTATCTCCCTTACCATCTACATGAAATACAGTAAGAGGGCGAGGCGTGTTAATTCCTGTTTGTGCATATAATCCTATGTTTGCTAATAATGACAATGCTATTACAAGCTTCTTTTTCATAATTGAATTAATTTAACATCAAAATTAACTTAAAAAGTATAGTAAAATTCATTAAATATTATAATTAATACAGTGTTTTAAAAAACTCAGGCGATTTAACATTTTTTTGTGTTTTCGGGATTATTTTGTATTTAATTCAGTTTAAAGTGAGTTTTTGTGTTAATCTTTTTGTTTTGTTTTTTAGAGAGGTTATTTTGTTGTTTTGTATACAGGGTGTTTTTTTTATGATAGTTATGATTTTTACAACTAGTTGTTTTGGCTCTTTTTTCACCCTGTTTTAGGCTTGTATCTCAGTGTTTATTTGGTGTTGTAGGATATGTTTGTCAGCGGATAGCATGGTGTAGTTTGCAGAGTATAAAAGTATAAAAAACGCGAGTACGGCGTTTTTTTACATCAAAAGGGCAAAAAAAGTAAAGTGTTTGAAGCGGGGTGGAAGATATTTTTTATTGCCCGTAGGGCAAATTTTTTTATATCTAGAATAGGATATTTACCTATACACAAAAATTAAATAGTGCAGTCAATTACGTATTGGTACTGAGTCAAAATGATAGTTGATTATATAAAAAAAGAATATATTATCTGTGAGATATTTATATCACTAAATAGGGAGAATTATTTCAAGTAGGTTATAGTTAACGTATCTATTTTATATTTAGTTTTAACTTTTTAAATTCTAGAATGATTACTAATGAAAAACAACATCCTAACGATCACGCTATTACTTCTGTCTACTTTTATGCAAGCTCAGAAGATAGAGCAAGTCTTTTTAGATAAAGAGGATAAGACCAAAAACTATTATACAAAAATCTATCCTTCTCATTTGCCATGGAAGGGGTATTTAGTCTTAATACCTGGTTTTGGAGAGAGTGCTGAGAAGGTGATGTTAGAAACAGATCTACCACTATTAGCTGCTAAGAGTGGTATGCTAGTGATTATCCCATGTCTGCAAGATGGAGTACTTTCGTTTGGAGTAGATAATACGAGTCAGAGTACATTAGGTCAAATCATAGAAGATGTCAGAAGTAAGCACAAGCTCATGGATCAGCGTTTTTTCATAGGAGGGTTTTCGATAGGAGGAAGTACGGCTATTAAGTACGCACAAGAGACTATAACGAAGCCACATGCTGTATTCGCTATTGATCCTCCTTTAGACTTCGAACGCTTTTATAACTCTAGTCAACGCGAGATAAGATTATCTGGTGTAGACAATGCTAGTGAAGAGAGTGTATATATGATAGATAAAATAGAAGAAGTGATGGGAGGTACTCCTGCTACTGCACTAGAAGCTTTTTATAGTACATCTCCCTATTCATTCACGGATAAGAATCAGACTGCAGTGAAGAAGTTCGGACAACTTCCTTTGAGAATTTATACAGAGCCAGATGTAAACTGGTGGATACATGAGAGAGGTGAGGATCTGACCAGTATGAATGCGACAGAAAGCTCTGCTTTTATCAATGAATTAAGACGTTTAGGAAATGAGCAGGCAACGCTTATCACTACATCCAATAAAGGATACCGCATGAATACTCAGTTGCGTCATCCACATTCTTGGACGATCGTGAATACTCAAGAATTGATCCAATGGTTATTAGCAAGCGATAAGTAGAGGGAAGAGATCACAGCTGTACTGTCTTAGTTCATAAATATTGTCTAGTAATCATATTGTAGTTTACAACAGTCTATATCACCTTATGCCGTTATGCCAGTGACGCTTACTTTATAATTCTTAATTATTTTTGTACCTTTGTATTGTATTTTGCTTCAAATCAGAATCCTATCTGAATGCTTTTTGAACCTAAAAAAGAAGCAAATTCACCTTCCTTAGAATCTTTAAAAAGTACCATTTTTTAAAGGTTAAAATAATCTCATTTTGCGTTTAGCATTTAATTTCTGATTGGATTAATACTGCCTTGTATCTCAGTGTTTTGGGGCTATTGTGCAGTTTTTTTTTGTATTTGTTCGGGGCTTGTTCGGAAAAAGCCCTGTTTTTCCGAACCGCTTCCGAAGGATCCCCGAACAAAGCTCGCATAAAACTTGTGTATCCCTTTTTATCATTGGGTTTGTAGCGTTGTTCGGTAATTACCGAACCATTTTTTTATAGGTTTTTATGGTTCGTTTTGAGAAGAGTAAAAAATACTATTTTTAAAAGATTTAGAATGATTTTTGGTAATAATATAAGGGGGGGGTGACACGCATAATAATGTGTCTGTACTTTAATACACATCACGTTCATTCGACACCCAATGTCGGCACATAAAGTACATATTCGATAACGCATATCACATTATGATGGTACACATCCTATGGATTAACCACCCCGCCTTTCAGGCACCCCTCCACGGGAGGGGAATGCGATATGTAGTAAACGACGTGTCTGCGGTTTGTGTCTGCAGTACTACTATTCCCCTCCTATGGAGGGGTGCCCGTAGGGCGGGGTGGTTTTTAGGTAATACAAATCCAGTTGTTATGTCATTCTGAGCTTGCGAAGAATCCCATTCTATATGTTTGTAGAGTTATGTGTGAGACCCTTCCTATCATCAGTGTGACATAGATTGCGGATGCGTATTTCCATAATATTTTTACTCTACTATATGATAGTATTTATATTCGTTTTATATTCGCTTAATCAAATTAAGGCGTATATAATGAAAGTAAAAGAAAAAGGGCATACCCTTATTATAACGAGTGACGAGGGAGATATAGTAACGTTTCTTAAAAAATTAGAAGAGCAGTATGAGCATAGTCTTGTACATTCTAATTTAATAATAGATTTAACGAAGGCTAAATATACTGTATCCGAAGAGGATTTAGAGTGTTTTGAATCTCTAGCGATACAACATATGGAGGAAGCTAATAAGTCTTTTATTATCGTTATAGAATCAATTGACTTTAATGAATTTGATGGAGATTTAATTATCGCTCCGACTTTACAGGAAGCACATGATTTGATAGAAATGGATGAAATCCAAAGGGACTTAGGGTTTTAAGAACTGTTTTTATTT
>NZ_JBBPHJ010000050.1:0-7240 GCF_038039665.1 Myroides sp. C4067 | reverse complement strand
GGGTAGTAATGCCCGTGCGGGTTCAAGTCCCGCCTCGAGTACAGAGAATCCCAAGCTAACGCTTGGGATTTTTTATTTTATATACCCTGATCTCAATATCGACATCCGATAGAAAACGCAATACTACAATAGTATTGATTTCATAGAGCGAACACTCTTTCGCCTTACTAATTCCAATACATCAGTAATCATGATTAGAATTCAATTTCTGTTTATTAAATTATTTTCAAAAAGAACACTTAATAACCATCTATTAATCAACAAATAAGAATATTTTAATCTTTTTTATTTATAAAAACATCTTTTATTAGTTGTATAGTAAAAAATAATATTCTACATTTGCACTCGCAATACAGAAGTAGTATTGCAGTCTACAGAAGACGCTCGAGTGGTGGAAGTGGTAGACACGCTGGACTTAAAATCCAGTGGGTAGTAATGCCCGTGCGGGTTCAAGTCCCGCCTCGAGTACAAAAAAAATCCTAAGTTAACGCTTAGGATTTTTTTTTTGACCATAACTAAAAAGCAGAAGAGTACTAGACGACTCTCCTACTTTTTTGAAAAAAAATATAAAACTAAAAGGGTGAAACACTTTTTGATTTTAAGTAAACCCATGTTTTACTTAAATAAGGCGTGAAGAGTACTAAGATTATAATCACTAATAAAAGTAAACTAAGTATCTCGAAATAATCCATTGCATACCTCAACTCTATTTGTTTGCTAAGATCAGATAACATTATCTTTTCACTTGCTTTCTCAGCTATAGAACTGGGCATACCTCTACTTTTTAACTTCATAGTATTCTGAGTAAGCTTAGTCTCTAGTATAGGATTAGCTATATTTAAATAATCTGAGAAACGACTTAAATGACGACTAGAACTATACAAACTATAATAATTCATAATCGCTATACTACATGTATAACCAAAGTAGCGTACACCTAAACATACAGCTGCAGCAGAAGCACTAAGTGATACAGGTACTGAAGTAACACAATAAACTATAATAGGCACCATTAAAACTCCTACTCCTAAACCTTGACAAAACAAAAGAAGATAATAATCATCTGGATTAGCACTAGGGGCAAACTGCATATACATCCCCACGTGAAACAAAAACAGCGCAATAAATCCTAGACTCCATATAAAGCGCATAGGGCGACGATTAATCAACCAAACACATGCAAGTATCACTCCTGTCACAAGTCCTATTAAATTAAAGCTATTTAGATAAGAAAGGTGTCTCGGGTCTAAATGAAGTGAGTTAATAAAATGCGTATTTGTAATCCCTGATGCAAAACGACAGATATAAAGAATAAACAATAAGAACAATCCTATCTTAAAGTTGCGATACTTCCATACATGCCAATTAATATAAGGTCTCTTCAGATGCTTTTGTCTCCATACAAAGAAGAATAAGGTAATCAAAATCGTCAATCCTATTAAACGAATATCGCGATCTTCAAACCAATAGTACTGTTGCCCATAAATAGTAAGATATCCAAACAGTACTACCACTACCGAAAATAAAACAAAGCTCTCCCAATCTAAGCTATACAAAGGCAACTTACGCTGGAGACGTACAAAGCGCATAGTCAGCATAATTAATATTAACCCTGGTATAAAAGAAAAAGAGGCAATTTTATACAAAAAGGAATAGTCGTACTGATCTACTAAATCTGAAGTAATTAATTGATTAAAGGGTGTTGCACAAATCAAAATACCGTAGAAGCACGAGAAGCTAATCTCCCTAGCTTTAGAACTATCTAAACGGACATATAACGTAGAAATAGATAGATTAACTGTACTTGCAAATAACATTCCTTGTAAAAAGCGAACAGGAAAAACAATGCATAGCGCTTGTACATTATACAGTATTATACAGCCTACTATCTGTAATACATTAAATAGAATAAAGTATTCTTTAGTCGCTAAATACGTAAAGAAACGTCGTTCTAAACTATAAAAAGAGACAAAACCCGCATACAATAAAGATACAGAAAACTGAATATCTCGTGGATCACATCCAAAGTATCCTGCAGCTGCTGTAGCATTAGCAGCTGGCAGGAAAAACAAGACAATACTCGGCATTAAAAGCACAAAAAGAATGACATGTATCATCCACTCTGGAATCCAATCAACGAATAACTGAGATGCTTCGTTATTTTGCATTAGATTGTTTTTTAGCTATAAAAACATTGACATTCATACCCGCTTTTAATAATTCTTCCGAATCAGCAGGTGATATTATTTCTATACGTACAGGAATACGCTGCACAATCTTTACAAAGTTACCTGTGGCATTATCTGGTGGTAATAAAGAAAAACTAGAACCTGTAGCTGGAGCTATAGAAATAACCTTTCCTATAAACTGTCTATCAGGATAGGCATCTGCGACTACCTCTACCTGATGACCTATCTGTATATTGCGTATTTGTGTTTCTTTAAAATTAGCAATAATCCACTTCGGTGTTTCGTCATTAACGATATAGGTAAGCACCTGACCTACAGAAATCATCTGACCTAAGTCAATGCTCCTCTTCCCCATTCTCCCTCTATAAGGTGCAGTGATAACGGTATAACCTACAGTCAGATTCTTATACTTCTCAAGTTCTTGTAATCGAGTAATCTCTTTTAATAAAACTTGTTTCTGTGCTTCAATATCTGCTATACTAGCTGTAGCAGCTCGAGCGTGCTCTACACTAGTATTATAATCACTCTGTCCTATATTTAATTGTGCCTGTTTCTCCTCTAGCATTTGTGCAGTAGCTGCATCTTCTTCATAGAGTTTCTTATATCGCTGATAATCCAACTCCTGTTGATGATATTTAGATTCTCTCCCTTGGATTTGGCTCTTTGCAGCAGCAGCAGTTTGAGACAATGTATATTGTCGCGCATCTAATTCCTTTATCAATGCATACTGTTTCGCTATCTCAGCAGAAGTAGTCGCTTGATCATAAGTGTACTCTCGATTATCTACCACTAATAGGGTATCTCCTTTATTCACTATTTGATTCTCCTCAAAGCGCACTTCTGTTAAAAATCCTCCTACTCTAGAAATAACAGGATTAATATACTCTTGTACTTGAGCATCATTAGTTTGTTCATATTTCCAATACATCCATAGTGTGTGAATTCCCCAAAGACTTCCTATCAAAATAATAATAGAAGCTAGATAGCGCGTAATACGTGTGATTAGGCGATCTGTAATTTTAATACGAGTTTTAATATCCATTATAATAAGCCTTTAGCGAATTGAAGAGTGTAGTATTTATAAATGCTGTCTAACTTGGCAGCTTCTAGTTCAAATTGTGTTTGTAAATGTTGTACATCAGCATCTAATAAATCTGTAAGCAAAGAGATTTTATTAAAATAAGTACTCTTAGTAATACGTGCATTCTCTGCCGCATGTTCTTTATTCTTCGTACACACCTCTATCTGTACCAATGATTCTTGATATCTTAAATATGCTTGTTGTACCTCTTCTTTTATTTGATCTTGTACATATTGATGTTGTAACTCCTCTTTCTCATGTTCTAAAGCACGACTGCGAACCTTGTGTACATTCTGATATAAATTAGAAATAGGAAATGATACCTGTACTCCAATAGTCCCTAAACTGTACCAACTAGGATTATACGGATACAAGAATATCTGTGGATTAGCCATAGTGAAGTTTCCTATTAAGCCAATACTAGGTTTAGTATTAGCTTTCACCTTTTTCTGTTCGATTTCACTTAATACCAAGCTCTCCTCTGACAGCAGGTGTTTAAACCCATGTTCTAAGGCAATATCTAAAGCCTCATCATAAGATTCTAAGAATAACTCTTCATTGAAGGAATCTTGTGGTTTAATAAAATCTGTATCCTTACGCCCTGTCAATATAACCAGCTTTTGGTTTTCTATTGAGAGGTCATTTTGGAGCTGTACTAAGGTCATTTCTCTCTTCGAGATTTCCATAGTTGCACGAAGTACATCACTCTTTAGCACTACTCCATTCTTATGTAAATGTTCTATTTCGGTTAACTGCTCTTTATGTTCGGCAATATCTTGTGTAATCACTTTTTTAAAACGAGTTAGCTTCGCTAAAGCCAAATAACTCTTGATTGCCTCTAACCGAACTTCTGATTTAGTCATATCTGCCTCGATATTCGCTTTAGCTTCTAAAGTTTTTCGCTCTTCTATTTCTAGATTTTGTCTATTGCCACTATATAGATTTAAGTACATAGACACTCCTGTATTATAGAGCGTATGTATCACATCATGTTGTTCAGGTTTATTAAATATTCCGTTTGTATAAACAGGGATATTACTTGCCTTTTCTGCTTTACCGAAGGCATTAAACACAGGATACCTCCCGATGCGTGCATCATCCGTATTCTCTTTTCTGATCTGTAGTTCTTTGGCTTGAATCAAGCTTTTTTTACTACTAAGATCTGTTTGTTCCCAAATCTCTTGAATACTGAGTTGTATTGTATCCTTGTTGGAAATTGATAGAGTAGTACTCTGACAATACCCCATAGTAACACAGCTGGTGAGTACAGCTAATAAGTGGAAATTCCCAAGTTTCATACGTTGTTTTTAAAATCGGACAAAAGTAAAATGAGTACGATATATCTTGTATTTCTTAAATAGTCATTTTTTTATTCAAAACAGACAAAATCATTATATACTTTTGCGCTCATTAAAAAGAAACACTACAATGAAGATCATCGACTCCTTAGAGTTTATCGATAGTATAGAAGAAGGCGTATTTATCAATCATGAGAAATCGACAAAAAGATATCCCTTACATCAACATCAAAAAGGACAACTCACGTATGTAGAAGGAGGGATAACTTATGTGACTGTAGACAATGTCACTTATGTTGTACCAGCGAAGTACTTCTTTTGGATCCCTGAGGGCGTGCCTCATATTTTGAGATTAAGTAACTCTGCTACTGTTCTTCACTCCTTGTATTTTTATACCTCTGATGATGATAAAGATCCTTTTTATACTACACTAGGGATATACGCCGCTTCAGATCTATTAATAGAGATGATAGCGTATACCGTGTGTTGGCATGATAAGATGGTCAATCAAGACACGCCTAATTTTGTATTTCTACAAGCTTTAAAAAATATTCTACCCACTTTTATCAATAAGAATATACAGTTACAACTTCCATTTAGTGATAATCCACGCATCACTAAGATAACAGACTATCTAGACAGTAGTTTTGGGCTTCCATTAACGTTGACTGATATCAGTAACAAGTTTAATATGAGTGAACGCTCTGTATCACGCCTCTTCCAAGCTGAATTACAAATCTCCTTCTTACAATACTTAAAAGCATTGCGTATCGTGAAAGCCATAGAACTACTGATGAAGACTGAGCACTCTGTCAGCGAAATAGCCAATACAGTAGGATATGTTACGCTGGGAGCGTTTAGCAATGCGTTCTGTGAGTTTACAGGAACACGTCCATTAGAGATGAGAAAGAATAAATAGTGATTCTACTATACTATGTTTTTACTTACTTTAGAGTATTCAATCCTTATGAATAGGTTAAAGCAGAAATAAGAATTAAAATCTTTAAATAAATACCTTCCTTTTAATATCGTTATTAATGAATAGGATAAGAGCGTTTCGCTTGCACTTCTTAGGGGATTGCTAGCACATTCCTAGGGGTTTCCTTGCCTAGAAGGTGCTTTTGTCGAAGGAATGTGCAAGAAACCCTCAAGCAATCCTCTAGCAGGTCCAAACAAAACTATCTTTAACTCATCAATAAACACTGATCAGAAATAGAATTTTAAGTACTTTATTTTAAATTCGGTAATGAGAGATTTTATTATTCCGTTGTTAACAATGCTTTTATTTCACTTCTTCTGTACTTACAAAAAGCCAATTATTAATCAAACTTAGGTGATTATGTATCGGAATAATCGGAATCTACAATAAAAAAGAGGTTAGACAGTCTTTAGTGATGTCTAACCTCTTTTTTATTTACACTTAGAGTAGATGTATTTATTTAGATGATATTGCGTGATTGGTCTTAAAGACTTACCAGAGATGGGATGTACCCCTGTTCCTGGGTTATTAAAATAATCATGTTTTCCCTCTCCAGTCTTGACAAACCATACCTTCGGTTTTCCTTTCCTAAAAAACTCGGTATCACAATCAACACTTATTTGTTTAAAGTTCTTCAGTATGCTTTTATCATACGGGATAGGCTCACTACTTACCCCTGCAAAACTCTTTATTGTAGCCTCACCACAGTCATAAGCCACATATCTATCTCCTTCCCACTTCATACATTGATCATTTGATAACATACTACTCGCTAAACTACCAACACCTAATAAGCCTATTATAATCACTGTGACAATTAATAGATTGCGCTTAAGTTTATTCTTCGCTGTAGTAGTAGGCTGAGATTCTGCAGATGATTGAACAGGTGGTGTATGATCTTCAATAGTCTTCTCTTCAACTGCTTCTCTTTTCTCTTCAACAATAATTGAATCAGCTTGATTATCAGCTACACTCCCCTCTTCTATCTCTACACTACTCTTTCTAAACTTGCCATACGGTCTAGGTTCATAATCATACATTAAGGCCACCATTTCTAGTACAGCATGGTTCTTAGATGTATCAGTTTTTTTGCCTAAAAAACTCTGAATAGGTTTAAACCATCCTAATTCAAATCTATTAATACTCTTAACAATATCATTTAGCTCTGTGCTATCACCTCTAAAAAAATCTTTAAGAATTATTTTATCGTCAGGAGATAAATCTTCTTTACACAGTCCAATACAATAATTTCTCAATTGTGCAGGTGATGGAGATAACAGAACTGTGTACTGAGGTAAATCTTGAACTTTATTAATATGTTTTTTTAAACTATCTGTATAGTCATTAATCGTTAGTAAGGCCATAATTATAATTCAATGTAAAACGGAATTATCAGAATCATCGGAATCATCAGATTTACAACACATTGCGCCCTAAAAGTCGCCTTTCCTTTGCTGTGTCGAAAATCAGATACGTGTTGTGATGTTTCAAAAGTACGAAACATTTATATGGGTTGTTTACTCGTGATACTAAAATAACAAGGAAGCCATTTTATGTCACAAAAAATAACTCGCTTCCCTCAACATGTATTACTGCTTTTCGCATCTAACTTAATAATTAAACAAGATGAAAAAAACGGTAAAAGTAGCAATGCTATTAGGCGTAATCACATTATCAATGGTAAGCTGTGATA
>NZ_JBBPHJ010000004.1:0-251476 GCF_038039665.1 Myroides sp. C4067 | reverse complement strand
GCAAACTTACTTCCTTACATTATATTATGAAACATGCACTTGCTGGGGTGCATACGTTTTAATGTTAGTGTGTTATAATAATATAAAAAGCCTGAGCATTTCGCCAGGCTTTTTATACTTAATTATAGTCTTCTAATGAGATGTCCAGTGATAATCAAAATTTACTTTATAATACTTTACTGAATCTTCTTTATAAAGCATTAAATATAAATTTTCATATTTGAATTCTTTTTTATATATTAAATTAATATATAAAATTCCTTTTTTTGGAGGTGCCCCATACTTTTCTTTATATTTATCTTCATATATTTTGGCATATTTTTCTTCAATATCGTTATTAAACTTATTTAAAGATATTACTTTATGATTTTTTGGAATATCATCTATAACAACTTCTTTGATTAAGTCAAAATAGAAATTATCGGAGTTATTTTTATATTGCCACTTTTTTTTAGATTTATTGAAAGAAAACCACTCAGTAGTATTGTTTAGTAATTCTTTATTAGTATCTAAAATAATAACCTCTTTTACTGTTGTTTTTTGACTATATACAGGTTTTAAAGTGCTTAATATTAACAATATATATATTATATAGTGTTTATTTACAATTGATTTTGTTTTTATCATTTCTATATTCTTTTAAGTTGTCTTTTAATTCTTTTTTCTTTTTAGAAGATAGATTATTGTAATCAGTAGTGCCTTCTAATCCACCTCAAGCAATAGCTTCATAATATTTGTTGTCATATGAACTATCATATTGTTTAAGGGTTTTTACCATTAAATCAACATATGAATTAGCCATTAAATTATGTTGAGCTTCTTCTTTATTGTATCTTGAATAATAATCGAAAAGATCTGGGTAATTTTTGGTTGTTAATTCTCTTCCTACAGAATCAATCCATCTCATTAGTGTAGCATGAATTAATTCATGTAACATTGTACCAGCTACTTCAAGGGGATAATCTATATGATTTTTATTAATTGTAATTTCATAATTATAAAAGCCTAATGGATCTGTCTGACCATGTACAATTGTATTACTTTTTGAATCAATAGATTCTAATTTCCATGTTAAATCTGGGGCTTTTAATTGATTATCAAAAGCATTAAGATACCTTTTAGCCATATCTACCCCTCCTAGTTTGTTATAAATAGCCATTATGCAGCTGTTGTCAGCAAATGTTTTATCAATGATTATTTTATATTCTGGGGCAGGTGATGTTACTACTGCCATACCAGTACCTCCTCCTCCATTTGAACTCCCTCCTCCAGGTCTACTCCAACTATCTAACTCGTACATCGCATCAAGGTCTAAATAGCTACCTGAACCACCAGAATTCCCGTTATTTCCTTTTATAGTCCAATGAGGTCCTTCATCTTCTCTAATATTACCTGTTACTAATTTATCATTATTCCTTACTGATTTCTTATTATTTAATTCTTTATCATTACGATTGTAGATATAAATTTCTTGAGTATATACTACTGTTTTATCATTATATTTCATAACAATATCTTCTGTAGTTAGTTCTTGTGGTTTATCAGTGGATAAAAAGTAGTACTCTTCTCCTTCTTTGTTATACCCAATTAATAAGTTGAATTCGTTTTCATTTTTTGTGTTATACGTTTTTAACGAAATTCCTTTTTTATTATCCCCATAAGTAAATACTTTAGGATTATCCCAGTCTACATTTTTGAATTTTTTGTAGTTAGGAATTAGCTTATACTCTTCATTAAATTCAGTTTTAATTTTCTGAATAGAATTTTGTGATTTTTGATCAAGGTTATTAGAACTAACTTGATCATCATTTGAACAAGAAAACAATAGTAAACTTGTTGTTAAAAACAAAATAGTTTTTTCATTTTAATTTAGAATTAGTTTATGTTTTTAATTTATCAATAACGAATGTATATAAAAACAATTGTTAATTAAAATTGAGGTTATTATAAAAATTAACATTTAACATTTGTGAGGTTTTTAGTGTCAAATCTTATGTTTGCCGAGCCCTTATGGTTTTTTAGAGTAGATGTTAAATGTTAGTAATTATAATAAAGATGTATCACAGCTATTGGACTATGATACATTTTGTGGATTACTTCACTTCTTTATTGAAATAACACAGATAGTAGTACATCTGTTTTATATATCTTGGTAATCAGTTTAAGAATTTGTAAGTATTAGCTAGTGTAAGAATCAATTGTTGAGTATCAGAAGTTGGTTAAATAGTTAGTAGATTACTAATGTTTAAATTAAATAAAAAAATATGAGTATAATTGCTGTGCACAGAGTTAACCTTAATAGAGAAAACGATGACAATTCACAAAGAGTAGAATGTGATAATTATAAGGACTTTGAACAATTTGAGTTTGTAAGTAATGATGGGAATCGAGATAAACTAGAGAGGTTTGTTGTCGGAAATAAAATATGTTATAAGAAAAAAGAGATTTTTGAAATTACAAGTGTTTTATCTCAAATCGGAATAGTTGATTGTCATATAGATATTGAATGCGAATTGTTAAAATAAAAAAGCCCCCTTAATTGGGGCTTTTTTGTTCTTTTGCTTTATTCCAATATTGATCTAATTCTTGAAGAGTTACATCTTCAAAACCACCTTTTTCTTTATTAACTAATTCTTCTACTATATTAAATCGAGAAATAAACTTACTGTTAGATCTAGCCAATGCCTTTTCAGGGTCAATCCCCTTATGACGAGCATAATTAACTAGTGTGAACAAGATATCTCCAAATTCTTCTTCCATTAGGTCTTGATTATCGGCCTTCACTTCTACCTTAAACTCTTCTATCTCTTCCTCTACTTTTTGCCAAACATCACTAGCTTCGTCCCAATCAAACCCTACTCCACTTGCTTTTTCTTGAATGCGATAAGCTTTTATTAAAGCTGGTAAACCTTTAGGCACACCCGCTAAGACTGATCTGTTTCCCTCTTTTAATTTTAGTTTTTCCCAATTTACCAATACATCCTTTTCAGAATCTACTTTTACATCACCATAAATATGAGGATGTCTAAAAATAAGTTTATCTGAGATACTATCAGCAACATCTTTAATATCAAACAAAGACTGTTCACTACCTATCTTAGCATAAAAAACAATATGCATTAATAAATCCCCCAGTTCTTTTTTCATTTCATCCGTATCCCCTTCTGTAATAGCATCTACTAATTCGTACATTTCTTCTACAGTAAGGTTTTTTAAGCTATCGAATGTTTGTTTTTTATCCCATGGACATTTTACTCTAAGCTCGTCTAGTATAGTTAGTAAGCGATCTATAGCCTCTAATTGCTCTTGTCTTGTATGCATCTTGATTCTTTTGGTCTAAAATAAAAAAAAGCCCGCTTTTTACAAAACGGGCTTTCTACATATAATTCTTATAAATTATTTTGCTTCAGTTTCTGTTGCAGCTGCACTAAAAGCTTCTGCAATTAATCCTCTTCTTTGAATGATATTATACCAATTCAATACTTTTTTGATATCAGAAACATATACTCTTTCTTCATCAAATTCTGGTAATACTTCTCTGAAGTAAGCCACTAATGTAGGATTGTCTTCTTTGTGAGAAATAGCTTCACCATTGTTTTCTTTTGCAGCAATGTTTCTGAAAACTTCAAATAACTTTACTTCTTCATTGTAAGTATAGATAGAAATTTCTGATAGTAAACTAACGTTATTTCTTAATCCTACTGTACTTTTTTTCCCATCAGCCAATGATTCAGCGATAAATCCTGTACGAGTTTGTACTAGTAACTCATATAAACCTGGTTTTCCCGAAATAGCTAAAACTTTTTCTAAACTCATTTTTGTCTAAATTTTACTTTAAGAGTCGCAAATATCTTAAATTGTTATTAATAATCAAGTTATTTATCTACCTTTTTTCTTAGTTAATTTCATTTTATAATCTGTAAATATTTTTCCTTCAAGGATATTATTTAACTTTTTAGAAATTAACTTCTTTTTTAAGATAGATATTTTATCTGTAAACAGCACACCTTCAATGTGATCGTACTCATGTTGAATAACTCGTGCCGCAAGACCATCAAATTCTTCTACATGTTTAACGAAGTTTTCGTCAAAATATTCTATTTGTATCTTAGATTTTCTTTTAACTGGTTCGTGAACATCTGGAATACTCAAACATCCTTCATTAAAAGACCACTCTTCTCCTTCTTCTTTTAAAATCTTAGCATTTATAAATGTTCTTTTAAAAGTAGTCAAAAAAGCAATCTCTTCTTCAGTATTCCCATCCATTTCAGCAAAAGGAGCTGTATCTACAACGAATAATCTAATAGGTAATCCTACCTGAGGTGCTGCTAATCCTACTCCATGTGCTCCATACATTGTATCGTACATATTAGCTATTAGCTCTTGTAAGTTTGGATAGTCTTTAGTGATATCTTCCCCTACTTTACGTAGAACAGCATCACCATACCCAACTATTGATAATATCATGTCTTCTTATTTTATTCTAAAGGTGCAAAAATACTCAAAAATAAATGAATAAATAATACTACAAATTATTTTTGATGTCTTATTTGTTTTATCTTGCTTGATAAAAAGTACTATTCTCTAATTAAAGCCAAAGATTAAGTAACCTATGCTAGGAAAAGCTAGAAAATTCACAGATAATACGCATCTTGCAGATTCGTTAAAAATCACTATATCAGCTGTTGTCCCTTTTTTAATACTAATGCCCTATGAAGCTTTTGATTGGGCTTTTGCTGCGGCTATTGGTGCCATGTTAACAGCTCCTGTTGATATTCCTAGTAATAAAAAAGATAAAATAATAGGGCTTTTAGTAGGTGCATTTACTGTACCAGCTGTTACTTTCACCCTATCCATCACTGATGGCAACTGGTATTTCTACCCGATATTTGTCTTTATATTCTTCTCTTTAAGCATGATATCTGTATACGGTCATCGTGCAAATATGCTTTCATTTACAGGACTATTAGCGGCTAGTTTAGGGTTAGCACATAGTTATGAAGGGCATGCCTTATTTATGCACTGTTTAATGCTTCTATTAGGAGGATTACTTTACTTATTGGTATCTGTTACTTTTAATCTCCTTAGACCTAAGCGATATGCTGTATTACAGACATCTGAGTGTATGGAGCTTACAGCAGATTATCTAAAACACAGAGGACAACTGTGGGATAAGAATGCTAATGTAGAAAAGATCACAGAAGAACAATTAAATATACAAGTAAGCCTCAATGAGGTACATGAAAACCTGAGAGAATATTTAGTTCGAAATAAAGCTAATACAGGCAACTCTTCTAATAACCGTAGATTGCTAGTAGCCTTCTCTACTCTAGTAGAAATACTAGAAGTAGCTGTGTCTACTTCTTTTGAACACAGCAAACTACATGAGTTATTTAGCAAAAGACCTGAAATTATAGAATGTTATCAGAAATTAGCTTATCACTTTGCGGAGACAATTGACGATATTGCCTACTCTATAAACTTAGGGACTAAGTATAGATCTAAATATGACCTATCTAAAGAATTAGCAGAGATTCAGGCCATGCTTAACGATTTTGTTAAGAATGGAGAGTCTACTAATATGGTAGAAGCTGTAGTCATGTTCTCGAATGTTATCCATTATGCGGAAAATCAGGTAAACAAAATTCATGATTTAGAAAAAGCTCTAACAGAGAAAGCATTTAGTGCAGATGTAGAAGAGCGCTTTAAGGATTTAGAAAAATTCTTAACTCCTGTGCATTATCGTTTAGAAACTCTAAAAGAGAACTTAAACTTTACCTCTACCATATTTAGACATGCTCTAAGACTTACCTTGACCATATTAGCAGGACTTATCGTTAGTAAAATATCAGGTGTATTAAACGGGTATTGGATATTACTAACTATCGTTGTTATTATGCGTCCTGGTTTTGGATTGACTAAGCAGCGATCTTTTGAGCGTGTAATAGGTACTGTTATTGGAGGTTTAGTGGCTATAGGATTGTTATATATTATTCCTAGTGCCACAGTCATTGCTTATATTACAGTACTAACCATGATTATAGGGTATTGGTTCTCTCACACAGACTATAAAGTTGGAGTTACCTTTATCACGATGTATGTAGTACTGATATATGGGTTACTTACACCTGATTTTATGGATGTTATGATCTATAGAGTTATTGATACTATCATAGGAGCGTTATTAGCCTTCGGAGCGAACTATCTACTATGGCCTTCATGGGAATTCTTAAACTTAAATACACATCTAAAAAAATCGATAGAAGCGAATAAAGAGTACGTAAAGGAAATTACACTTTACTACAATGAAAAAGGAGAAGTAACCCTACCTTATAAATTAGCTAGAAAATATGCTTTTATTGAGATAGGTAACCTTATGGCTTCTTTTCAACGTATGATCCAAGAGCCTAAGTCTAAACAGAAGTATAGAACAGAACTCTATGAGTTAGCTGTACTTAATCATACCTTCCTTTCGACAGCTGCTTCTATAGGAATATACGTACAGTCACATACAACTACCAAAGCTTCTGAAGCATTTAATGTAGTTATGGACTACACAATAGGTAATTTAAAACAAACTATCGCTCTATTAGAAGATTATAATAATGGTGAGATAACCATCATAGAACGCAGTGAGAACTTTAATCTCAGTATGTCATATCTAAAAGGTATCCGTGAATACGAATTAAAGAAAACTTACTCTGATGATAAACAAATACAGAGCCTGATGGAAGAGTCTGTATTGGTTATTGAGCAACTGATGTGGTTATCCTCACTTTCAGAAAAGATATTCAAGATTACAGCTAGCATTGCAGCATTAAAGAAACAAGAAGAATCTGAAGTATCTATGCTAAGTTCACTTAGAAAGAAGATTATACCATAAAAACAAAGGGGGATGTTATGTACATCCCCTTTTGCTTTATTAGTATCTAGTTCTACTCTTCACTACTATCTACATAATTTTTCATCTCTATACTATATTCAAGATTATTTAGTTTGTTTAGAATGGTACTACTTTTCTTATCGATAAGCCTTCCTCCTTCTTCGATGGTTAACTCTTTTAAATTTTGAAGCTTCTCAAATGGTTTTAATGATTCAATATCTCCCATAGCTGATAAATAAACAGCCTTTAAAGTACTTACCTCTGCAATAGACGTTATCACATTATTTATCTTTTTGCAAGCACTCAACTCTATATCTTCTAAGTGCGTAAGTGTACTTAACCAATTAACATCTATCAGCGTAGGTATTTTTACCAAATAAAGTGCTTTTAAGGCACTTAAGTTGACTAAACTACTCCATTTACACTCTTTACTTTTTTCTATTGATAAAGATTCTATTACAGTGTTTACGGGAAAAACAAAGCCTTCCTTATCAAAGTTTTCTATAAAGACTGTTCTTAAAGTAGGATGTACAAACAAATTCTCAAATAGCTTAGAATAGGGAGTAAACAATTCCTCCAAAGTTGTAAACTTCAACCAATCTAATGGTTCTTTCCCTTTATACTGACAACCTTTAATCTCTAAGCGCTTTAAGTTTACAAACTGATATAGCCAATTCTTATCAATATTGATATCTTTTAAGTGAAGAATCTGTATCGTTTTAAACAAAGGAGCAAAGGATTCGTCTAATAATATTTCTAAGCCGCTTTCTTGTCCTGATATAATTAAATTAGTTATTCGTTCTTCTTGACTAAAGATTATGAGAGATTGAGCAGAATCTCCTTTTTCTACTATAATGAATCTTTCTTTACGTCCAGGGGTTGTTGTACCTATATACATCTTTATTACACTCTTTTATATTATTTCAAAGATCATACTATTCTCATTTCGTAAATATCCCCATTTACAGCGAATATTCGTACAGTATATATAGCTTACCTTTGCTTCATAAACGATCAAAAAATAGAAATTAAAGATGAAAAAAATCGGTCTTAGCTTATTACTATTCATAACTGTACAAATAAGCAGCTGGGCACAAGAAGGAACTGTACAAGTAGAAGTGAAACAAAATGGTGCTATCGTTCCTATGCAGGATGGAGTTGTCACACTTAAAAGCAATGAGTTTGTATTCGAAGTTACTTCAAATAATGTAGATGGTTTTCTAATAGGAGCTACTTTTGATAACGATATCTATCGCTCTGCTATAGGCGAAGCTGATTTAGAAGTAGAATGGTTTAACAGCACTGCTATCGCAGATGAAGTTTTTAATCCTAATAAAGAACTGATTATTTCGGATGAAGTACCTACTTATTGGTATTATACGAACGCTAAAGACCATCGATTTGATAAAAATCCAAAAGGAAATGCAGAACACTGGGTTGGAAATAGAACAATAAAAGTACTTAATAATTTGTCTAGCTATGAGACAATTCCCTTAACGAAATTTAAAGATTCTGTATATGTGTATTTTTACTCTCCTATTTACGACGAGGACTATAATCTAACAGAAGTTATTATTCTATATACAGCAGAATTAAGATTTAATTAAAAAAGAAAATCGCTTATTACTTTAAAAGCCAATGATAGAAGACTATTATTGGCTTTTTATTTTAAAGACCTACAGCGTTTTTACTAGACTCAGTTCTATGTAAGAGATAAGTTCTACAAACTATACCCTCTTTTCTCCTATCTATTTTTTTACTACCTTTGCCTACAGTAAAGGCTTTGACTCAATGGCTATTATTGAGAATATTCTTCTATTCAAAGTCTGGTACATCTCACCAAAAAGAAAGCACAAATCACAGCTTTCAAAATTCAATTTTCAAAATTTTAACAAGTTTTTTAACATTGTAAATTCACTACAAACCGAGTATTCATGCGGTCTCCGTTGTGGTTTGTTCGGAAGGTGTTCGGAAAACACCCCCTTTTTCCGAACACTTTGCAAAGAACTTCCGAACAACGTCCAAACAACCTTCCCAAAAGCTTTGCTATCACTGGCTTTGTCGCGTGCTGTAAATCACTAAAAAACGCCTAAATGTTAATATTTTTAACAGCTGTGATTTGTCCTGTTTTTAGATTTAATAGTGGTTAAACTATTCTCATTGTGAGATATCTGCTTAAAAAAAGAGCATCTCTTTATAAATATAAAGAAATGCTCTTTTTTACATATTATATTAGATAATATAAATAAACTTAATAAGATTGAAATCATTTATTCTTCTTTCCAATTTTTGATAACTTCTTCAATCTCTTCACGTGTCTTTCCACTTTTTTCTTGAAGCTTTCCAACAACTTCGTCAAATTTTCCTTCAGCGAAAACCTTATCATCATCGAACCATTGTCCATATTTTTGTTTAACAGCTCCTTTAATACGTTTCCATTTTCCTTCTAATTCTAAATTATTCATAATTAGTGATTTATTAAATTAATACTCTATTTTTTTTCAACTGTTTTACTCTGTTTACCAAATAACTACACTTTGTTAAGTACAATTACTTTTTAATTCATACTAATAGTTAATCTGATATACAGTCTTCGATATCCTTAACCTCTTTCATGAATTTTTTCTTCACTACTACTGCTAATACAACTACTCCTATAGCCGCACAGCAAAAGATTTTTCCTAATTGATACATTTTTTCTTTTTCCATAATTTTGTTTTTAAGATTAGTAAATTATATTCTAGTCTCTTGTTTATTATTCTATGATATCTAAACTAGAGCTCACTTTTAGGTCCCTTTATAACTCGTGATATAAGCATTAGTAAGACAAGTATTAACAAGATATGTACTGCCCAACCGAGCACTTGTCCAAAAGCAAAAAAACCTACTGCCCATCCTATTAAAAGAATTACGATAATTAACCAAAATACATTTCTCATATGTTAAGTTTTAAGATTAGTTTTTACTGCTTGATAGATTTGTTGATTAGTATTACTTTTGGTAGTCTTGACGCTTGATCTAAATGTTTTATTCTTTAATCCCTATATTAAAGTAATACCTATGTATTTTTATATTTTATACATATAAAAAAGCTATTTATAACTAAATAAATACAAATAGTGTACTACTATAATATTTTTATCAATAATAAAGAGAATAATCTTCTTTTCAATAGCGCGGTATATAGTGTCAGTACTAAAGCTAGCATAAAAACCATAGGCACCTTGCTAATGTTTTATAAAAACTCTTTAATAATTAAAATATCGAGGAATAAATGAGTAAAAAAATCTCAATTTGAGTAATTTCTACTCAAAAAAACCAAAATAAAAGGTAAATCGAGATCTGTAATCACTATCTATTTGTGTGATTATAAAAGCTAGTAAATATTTTATAGTAATTTCTATCAATATTAATATAGAAAGTTACATATAGAATAATTAATTTATTCTACTTATAGAATCAAAAAAAATAAGTAACATACTTTCAAATGTCTTTCTTATACAAGAAGAACAGATAATATTGCAAATACAAAAAACAAACATTGTTGATTTAAAAAAAATAGCCTGTAAATCCCAAATAATACGTAGAAAAATGAGTATTAAATACACGGTATGTATAAAAAGTAAACATTTATTCTACATATTTTATATTATGCTTGCCTACTATATTTGTTAAAAGAAATAATTTAAAAAAACACAAACAACTCATTTATAGTTATTTATATAAATTATTTTATTAATTGTAATACTATTACTTACAATTAACTTATTATATGATACATAAATGAATATTTTTCAATACATCAAGACATTCATTCATATAAATTAACAATATTATTATATTATATTTTTTTATTTCTTAAAAAATAAAATAATAACAAACAACCTTAATCCCTTGTAGCTCCTGTTATTCAAAGGTTTTTTAACAGTTGATATCACCTCCTACTCTATTTTGTTCTATTTTATTTTTCAAGCATGGATATTGAACTAACTAAAAGTAACTGTGACATTTATGACAGCTAGTATCACAGTAATATTAACTTTTAAACAAAAAATTATGAACCACCACAATTCTAGAAACAGAGGGTCACAAAGTAGTCGACAATCTGATTTTTATCAAATGGCAGAAGAAATTTATCAATTAGGTTATGAACATGGTTATGACGATGGAGCTGATGATCAAGCTTATGATGATGATATTGAGCAAGAAGAAATTGAACAATTCTTCGATGAAGATGATTTCTACGATCAGGACTCGTCTTATGACAACAACTTCAATGAAGATGATCACCCGAGAGATTCACAAGGGCGATTTATTCCAAAAGGACAAGGAAGAAGATCAAATAACTCAACATATAGCAACAGGTCTTCTAATTCTCAATCATATGGTAACAGATCTCAAAATTCAAGAGGACAAGGTCAATCGTCAAGGAGATCAAACTCTAATCATAACAACCAAAGAAGTTATTATAATAGTGCAGATAACAGAACTGGTTCAAATTCATCTAGAAGAACTAACAATGGAAGTTCACGTCGCGGTTTTGCAGCAATGAGCAAAGCAAAAAGAACTGAAATTGCAAGAATGGGGGGACGTGCATCACATGGTGGTGGACGCTCTAACAGTAGTTCAAGGGGAGCATATTCTTCTAGATAGTAATTTAGATAGAAGGAGAGTTTCTCTCCTTCTTCTTTAAAACCTAAAACACATGAAAAAATCAAATAATATTTCGAAGGGAGCATCTGAGTTTAAAGATCTTTTTATCCACTTATTAAAAGGTATCTATAATACAGAACATGGCATTTTAGATTCCTTACCTACTATGATAGAAAAGGCTACAACCCATGAGTTAAAAGATACACTAAAAGATCATGAGATTGTCACGCAAAGACAAATCATTCGATTAGAAAAAATTTTTAGAACTCTTGGAATTACAAGCGAAAAAGAATCTTGCCTAGTGATGAAGACCTTTGACGAAGTAACTCAGAAAATAGTAAAAATAACAAAAGACGGAAGTATGGTAAGAGATGCTGGACTCATTGTTATTTCTCAACAAATAGAACATTATGAAATAGCGACTTATGGCGGACTAATCCAATTTGCCCTTGCTATTGAGGAATATGATATTGCTGATTTATTAGAACAAACTTTAGATGAGGAAGAACAGGCTGATTGTGAATTGACTCATATAGGAGAATGCCACATCAATATAGAAGCCAGTGATCAGAATGTAGAAGATGAAGATGTAAAAGAATCTACAAGTAAATCTAGTTCAGCGAATCAAACCAAAAAGAGTAGCCAGCCAAAGGATAAAGTAAAATAGATTTACTCAATTCAATATTCTTTTCTAAAAATTGCTAGAACTAGAAAATGAAGTGGCTTACCTAGGTCATATCTCCATAGTATAAAATCTTTCATAATAACCCGAAAGTAAGCCACTTTCATTAAAAAAACAATCATGTATATCACTCTAAATTATAAATTCTTTCTTTTGCTATTCACTATAATTATCTTAATTACTGTGTTCTTTACTTCTTGTAGAAGAGATCCAAATCATTACAGATCAACTTATAGGTCTAAAACAAATGAAGTTGTAGATACAAACTCATCTCCTATTCAAGATCATAAAAATAGTAAAGCTTATAATGATTCTTTGGCAAAACACTTTAGTACGCTTGTAAAAACACAGTTTTATTATACAGAAGCTGCAAAAGAGAAAAGCAGAGATAAAAGAATAGTTGACTTTGCTAATACTATAATAATTGAATATCAAAACATTTTAAAAGAAATGAGTATCCTTGTTCAATCTACAACCCAAGATAGTATTATCAACCTGAGTGACAAGAGACTTGTTCTTCATAAACTAGAAAACAGCTATTCAAAGGACTATGAGTCCCTTTTCTTAGAAGAAACTATCAAACTACAATTCAGTATCAGAGAAGTCTTATGGCAAATTAAAAATAATACTCTTAATACTGACCTACAAGTATTCTATGAGAAAATAATACAAGAAACTGAAATACGTATAGATGAAGCAACCAATCTATTAGATAATGTATAACCAATATTTAAATTATGAAAACATACATAAAAATGATTTTTTTAGCATTAATAATAGCCCTCGCCGCTATCGCATGTAAAGAAAGACCTACAGCTAAAGACCCAGAAAAAATGGCTAAAGATCAAAATAAAGCTAATCTTGACCATACTAACTATTCTCAAGATAACTATCATCGAGAGGATTCCAAACAAGGTATAAATCAAAACAATCACAATGATAAAAAATATGCTGATTTAATAGTTGACGTGATAAGTGATCAACTATATGAAATAGAGTTAGCAAAAACTGGAAAAACTAGAGCAAATAGTCTTAGAGTACGTGAATTCGCAACAGAGCTTGAGAAGCATCATACTAAAAGATTGCAACAATTAAATGCTTTGGCAGGGCAATTCAATTATGCTATTCCAAGAAATTTATCCGATTCACAATGGAAAGATATTCAGGATATAGAATCAACAAATAGTAAAAAATTTGACAAAAAATGGATCGATGAAGTGATTTCTGCTCATAACAAGGCAGTAGATATTTTAATTAAAGGAATTGATAAAACAGATCATATCAATATTAAAAACGAACTGAACAATACGCTACAAGAAGTAAGATCTCATCTTGAATCTGCCAATTACATTAAAAATAATATTATAAATAAATAGCTGTAATACATATATTATGCTTTTTTACTTTTTTTTTACCGCCATATACTCTATGGCGGTTTTTATAATAACATTATTCTGTATTTAACCCTTTACTATATTTTTTTCTAAACTCAGCGGGGTTATGGTTTGTAGCTTTTTGAAAATTTCTAAAAAAATTAGAATAATCTGTAAATCCACATTTATGTGCTATATTATTAATTGATAAATTAGAATAAATCAATAATTGCTTAGCGTACTTTATGCGTTGCTCTAAATAAAAAGAATAGAATGTTTGATTATACATTAGTTTAAACCCTTTCTGAAATACATTTTTATTAATCTGAAATTGCTCAATTAATTCATCAATAGTATAAATACGATCATATTCTTTATTACAGAGAATAGCATGTATTTGTTGTATTTTTTGTTTATCACTGAATTTAATCTCTCGAATTTTAGTGTAATCAGGGGTGTTCTCTTCTATTTTTTCTGTTTCAAAGATTGGATTAACAATAGCAAAGCTCATCCAAATCTCTCTAGACTGCCCCATATAATGGAAACCACAATAACCTTTTATCGATTCTCCTTTAATTAATAGTTCTAATGAAAAAGAAGTTCTTTTGGTTGGGGTTTGAAGAAAAATCAGAAAATTCTTAAGCCATTTTTCCTGATCTTGTTCAGAGACTAAGTCTAAAAGGTAATTATCTATAAAATCTATTTTATCTAAGATATTGTCTTTAGCTTTAATTAACGACATATCTAATATCCTACCTTCAGGGCTAATTTTAATAATACAAGATGTAATATACTCATAACCAAGAGTCGGCTGAAGAGTAATGAAATACTTAAACTTATTTTCATACTCTTCTGCTAAAATATTAAATACTGTTTCTGCATTTGAAAAACAGTCATTTTCAATACTAGAACTAAGGCGTTTAGTATAATTCCCTTTAGCTAAATCATCTAGAGCTTCTAAAAAGGCTTGAAATCTTTCTTTATTGATTTTTATAGACATCTAATTTTAATTTAAGGTAAGTGTTACAATAATCTCATCAGCATTTATCTTTACCTAACAACAATTAATTTTAGATACTTACAAGAATTAAATACACTTTAAATAAGACATAGGCTCTAATAAAATGTTTTTACTACTTTTAAAAAAGAGATAATAACGATAATTTAACCATCAACAGAAGGTTATTTGTACTTTATTAAAATCAATCGTTTATAAGGTTGTTGTTCAAATTTAAATATTACTAAAATAGTATCAAAGTATATTTATATTTTTTGACATTACAACAATATACATTAAAATCAATCTAATTTATACTAAAAAATTAACCCCCACTTAAAAGCAGGGGTTACTTATTTAAAATAATTTTACATTTTTTTGTTTCTAACCTATAAAGTTATACGACCACCAGTAGCCGCAATAATAGCTCCTGAAATATAAGAGGCTTGATCACTTGCTAAAAAAACATATATAGGAGCGATTTCACAAGGTTGCCCAGGTCTCCCCATAGGAGTATTCTTTCCAAAACTATCAACATCAGAAATAGTTGTTGGAATTAATGGAGTCCATATAGGTCCAGGAGCCACAGCATTGACTCTTATTTCCTTTCCTTGTTCCAAAAACATTTTACTCATACTAGCTGTTATATTTTGAATAGCAGCTTTGGTAGAAGCATAGGCTAAAAGACTGGGATTAGGATTATATACATTGACTGATGTTGTATTGATAATACTACCTCCTTTTGGAATAAATTTAAGACTATACTTTATCATAAAAAATAATGCATCTAAATTAGTCTGATATGTTTGCTTCCAATCCTCTATAGTAATTTCTTCAAAAGTTTTATGCTCCCTTTGAAAAGCGGCATTATTAATTAGTACATCTATTTTACCAAATTTCTTGACAGTATCTTCAACAACCTTTTTACAATTTTCGGCTTTCTGAAGATCTAATTCAAAAGCTATTCCCTCTGCTTTTGCATGTTTGATCCAATTTAAAGTATCTTGTGCATCTTCTCTTTCTAATGAGGACAAATACACTATTGCAACATTAGCTCCTTCTCTAGCAAAAGCTATAGCAGTAGCTTTACCTATACCAGAATCTCCACCTGTAATAAGTACTGTCTTATCTTTAAACAATCCTTTCCCTTTATAAGAAAATTCTCCATGATTAGGTCTGTTTTTCATATCTAATTCATTTCCTGGAGGAATTTGTTTGGTTTCTGAATATTCCATAATTTAATTTTTAAGGTTAATACAACCTATTAAAAGACAAAATCTATGCTAATTACCAAATCAGATAGAACAACAAGCTATAAGACTTACTTATGTCAAGAAGTAAATATTCAAAGAAAGTAAACACGAGTAAAAAACACACATATTGTAGATTAATTACACAATTATTCCCTTTAACTAAAAAATCATCTTCTAATTAAGCTTACTTTTTCTGAATATTAAAAAAGATTATTTACATAAAAATAAAACACAACTATTTGTTATTATGCAACTTAATAATTAAATATTATGTTATATAGTTGATTTTATTATTACGGTAGTAGTTATATTTTATTTTAAGATTAAAATATAAGCTATGTAATAATACACAAAATACAATGTTATTTTATTTTAAGCATAGCTTTTGCTTTCTAACTATTGAAGAATAAAATGATAAAATACTAGCTGTCACTAATTTTTTATTAATTAAAAAACTTCAATATTATGAATAACCGTAATAATAGCTCTAGAGCTTACAATAGATCAAGAACAAGAGATAATTTTAATTCATCAAAAGATCGATCAAACCAATACTCTAATCGTTTTGATAGTTATGGAGATAACAATTATTTTGGCGATAACCGTTATGATAACTCTCAATACGATATGAGTGGACACAATTACAATAATAATCAAGATTATTATAATGATGAGTATCAAAGTGGTAATAATCGAGACAATTACTATAATGATAACTACAACCATAATAATAATTACATGGATAGTTATGATCAAAATTTAGAATACCCTAGAGATGACTATAATATGGATTCAGATGGATACCATGAACATTACCCAGGTTATAATGAACAAAGTCATTATGGCTATGACGAAGATTCTTTTGATACAAGAAATCATTCACAAAATAGAAATATGGGGCGCTCTTTTAATAATAGACAATCTCAAGATTATCGACAACAGAGAGATTATCGACGTCCGCAAATATGGATGGATAATGATGAACAATACTCTTCAGATAGATTAAACAATACTGATTACTACGGAATGAATTCTTCTAGAAACAATTCTAATCATAATCAACAACGTAGATCTAGACGTCACTATGGTTTTGGTAATAGAAATAATTACTAAAAAAATCATAAAGTGTTATTTTTCTAAGTATGCAGTAAAGGATGAAATATTCCTTTACTGTTTTTTTTTATACTACTCAACAGATTTTCACTTTAAGGATGAGATTTAATTAAATGTATAGATATTATAATTAGACACTTACATATAAAACAACCTATTATTTATACCTACTTATCACTCCCTTCTTCCCTAGGTCTTTACATAAATTTAATATGAGATAATCTCCTAACATGATATTTGTCACTTAATTACTCAGAATATTTGAAGAATTTCCCTCCCTTATAAAATATAACAAACAAACCAAAATGAAATTAAAACCAATACATTCATTTCACATTCCAGTGATGGGATTGGCCTATACGATTGATAGTCCAGTGAGAGTGGCTCAGTATGGTTTCTCCTCTACTATCTCTGTGATGGATGATGAATTAATAGAACGTATGAACAAGTTCTATTGTGAAAAATTCGAACTGCCTTATCAAGAGATAACGAAGAAGATAGAGGACTTTAGAGCCAAGCGTATTACAGCTTATCTAAATACATTAGATACCATCGTAAAAGGAAAATTCGAAAACCTAAAAGCTTCTTTCTTAGAAAGCAAAAAAGAGGTTGAGGATTATATCGATATGTTGCCATCTGTATCAGAGATCAGAAAGAATCTACAGCAGCACTTAGATGATAAGCTATCTATAGACCATCTGAAGGGAGTTCTGGAGCACTACCTTACTCCTGGAGATATAGATGTCAATATCATGACTAAAGTAGATAGAGAGAACTTCAATAAAAAAGAAGCCTTACCAGTAGAGTACAATGATGCACATGCTGCCCTAAGAGGCTTTGTGAATAGTACTTTAAACTCATCCGTAGTCTTATCTGCAGGTATGAATCCAAGATTGTTTAGCTATTTTGAGGAGTTTGACGCTTTTTATCCAGCTGTTGACAGTACTTTACAGAAGAAAATCATCTTAAAAGTAAGTGACTTTAGATCTGCCTTAATACAGGGGAATTTCCTAGCCAAAAAGGGGTTATGGGTATCTGAGTATCGCATAGAGTCTGGACTTAACTGTGGTGGGCATGCCTTCGCTACAGATGGTTATCTAATGGGAGTAATATTAGAAGAGTTTAAAGCTAGAAAAGCAGAATTAATAAATTCTACCCATGACTTACTAGTCAAAGCTCTAGAACAGAAGAATAGATTTGTTCCTTCTACTCCTCTTGATTTAAAGGTTACAGCTCAGGGCGGCGTAGGTACAGCGGCAGAACATCAGTTCTTGCTAGAGCATTATGAGGTAGACTCTGTAGGCTGGGGCTCACCCTTCTTATTAGTACCTGAGGCTACTTCTGTAGATCAGACCACTAGAGAATTATTAGCTAAGGCAAAAGAAGAAGATTTATACTTGAGTAATATCTCTCCTTTAGGTGTGCCGTTTAATAGTATTAAAGGAACTTCTAACGACTTCTTTAAGTCAGAGAGAATCAATAAGAACAAAGCAGGTAGTTCTTGTCCTAGAAAGTACCTAGCCTTGAATAAAAATTATTCGAATGAAGGACTGTGTACTGCTTCTAGAAAGTATCAAACTATCGAAATAGAAAAGCTAGAACAGGGTAAGGATAATATTAGCCAAGAAGAATACAATAAGAAGTATCAACAGATAACAGAAAAAGCATGTCTATGTATAGGCTTAGCCAATGCGTCTTATATGGAGCTTAACTTGCCTATCAAAGGAGAAGCACAAGGAGTAGCTATCTGCCCTGGGCCTAATATTGCTTACTTTACAAAAGAAGTATCTCTTAAGAAAATGGTCAATCATATCTATGGACGAGATAATGTAATCGATACGAAGGAACGCCCTCATTTCTTTATTAAAGAATTAAGGATGTATCTAGATCATTATAGACAAGAAAAATTAGCTTTAGAATTAGAACAATCAGCGCCAAAACTGAAAAAGCTAATGAAGACAAAAGAGAACTTACTAGAGGGAATCACGTACTATAAAAACCTCTTTAAAGAAGATAATACTTACTTTATACAAGAGCGAGAAAATATACTTAAAGATTTACTTCAAGTAGAAAAAGAGCTCCTAAACTAAACAAGAAGAAATCCAGCTGTCAGCAGACAAGCTGGATTTTCTTTTTTACTCATATCTACAATTGTAATTTTTATCACTTAGACTAAATAAAAAAAGCACCCAATCAATACATGATTAGGTGCTCAAAATAGACAAACGAAATGTATCTTTTACGCTAGTTTTGTCTAAGGTCTTTATAACTAGTGGGGACTTTGGATGCTTACTCATCTCATCAATACATAAAAAGAGTAAAACAAAAAAGGATAGTTTTTTAGTAATAAAGACAATCCAAAAATAGTATGTTTTACTAGAAAATTAACTATCCTTTTTAATAGTTATAGCGCTAAATTACGGCTATTTTTGAAATATACACTATTAAAAAAGTCTTCTAACAGACAAATCAATGCCTTGTATATCAATACTGTGAACCAAACAAATAGATGACACTATACTTTTTTAACATTTCACTACACAGATTTAAGAAAGTACTGCACTGATATTTTAGTTAATTTTACATCTTGATCAGCAGAGAGGTTCTCTAAAAAACAGGTCTAATTAAACATTTATTATCACTCTATATTAACATATAATGTAGAGCATTATAAACCTTATATGATTTCATTACCGTTATTTAATCAATTTCCTTTTTTTGCAACAGATACTCCTAAATATATTATTATCGGACTGTACTATGGGATATCATTTCTCTCTCTAGTTATACTTCTTGCACTTTATATTATTTTCAAGTATAAGAAACTTAGCTTTAGTTTTTTCTTACAATTAAGTATATTCTCTAGTTTCTTAGTCAAGGACATTATTTACTTTTATCTACCTGATCACCACGCTACTATCGGTTATTTATTAGCCTGGAACATTGGTACATCACTAGTGCTCTTAATACTTCTGCCCTACCCTTTTTTAAGATTTAAACACAAACAACAATTCTATAAAACAGGGATAGTTGTACTGTTTGCTTTAGTGGCGATAGAGTTGTTATCCAATTTATTTATCGTTCCTAGTCATGGGAATAGTTTCATTCACCCTATAACGACGATACTAACGATACTAGCATTGTACTTATTCTTCATTCTGAATCATACGTACAATTATAAAAATTATATTTCTTTCTTAATAATATGTATTACCGCTAGTACCATTATTCTCGCTCCTTCTATTAATGATACGCTTTACGAGTTATTCATCGTATGGCCTACATTGCGTTTAATAGGAATTCCTATTCTTATTTGTTCTAGTTGTATTACCCTATTAGAAGTAAAGAAAATACATGAGCGAAACTCTATCTATAAACGATATTTATACCAGTATATGTATATGGTAAAAGACTACCATAAACAGTTAGAATATGAGAAAAGCCTTAATGCAGATAAAACGACAAAAGTAGAGCAAGAAAAAACAACCATACAAGATCAACCTCTATATCAATTAAAGAATAAATACAATCTTACAGAACGTGAGTTGGAGGTTCTAAGTCTACTCTGGGAAGGGGCTACGAATAAAGAGATAGCTGATGAGTTATTTATCTCTATTAATACCTGTAAATATCACATTAGTAAAATCTATTTTAAACTAAACATTAATTCTAGAGCACAGATTTATGCTTTTAAGGATAAGCTAGAATAGCTGTCATACTCTAATTGTATTCAACTATTTTTTAGTTTTAAAAAGGTCTTTTCTTCTTATCAGAGCATTCTTTATAAAGTCAATGATATTTTCTGAGAATTTTGATGATATAAATAGTCCTTAACCCTCTAAACAAGACTAAACAACGGAGTATCTCTATTTTTTTATAACTTTTAAAAGAAGTTATAATTAGATATATCAAAGAATTTAAGAGTTTAGTTCTTGTTCGATAAGGATTAAAAGTATTTAACACTTTATAATCACTAAGCGATTAAAAAATATCACATATTTTAAATAAGAAGATAAATACCAAAAACTATTAAATTATTACTAAAAGAGTAATTATATTTGCCTAACGAATTTACTTTTTATAATGAAAAATTTATTTAATAATACTGAAGTAGCTTTTGCTCTTAAAAATAATAAAGAATTAAAAAGAGCACATTTTTTATTTAAAATGATCAGCAAACCAACTTTAGTAAAACTTGGTTCTTCCCTTGCAAATTTTGCAATTAAAACTCATTTGCCTGTTACTGGTTTAATCCGTTCTACTGTATTCGATCACTTCTGTGGCGGTATTAGTGAAGATGACTGCTTAACTGTAGTAGATAATATGTACGCTAAAGGTGGTGTGGCATCAGTTTTAGATTATTCTGTAGAAGGTAAAGAAACTGAAAAGCAATTCGACGCTGCTCTAAACATGACGATTAAAACAATCGAGTATGCTAAACAACGTCCAGACTCTATTCCTTTTGCTGTATTTAAACCTACTGGATTTGGTAGATTTGATATGTTTGTAAAAAAAGGAGAGAAAGTAGCTTTCACTGCTGAAGAAGAAAAAGAATGGGAACGTATCGTTTACCGTTTTAACATGGCTTGTAAGTTTGCTTATGACCATGGTGTACTTTTATTAATCGATGCTGAACACAGCTGGATGCAAGATGCTGCTGATGATATCGTACTAGACATGATGAGAAAGTATAACAAAGAGAAAGCATTAATCTATAATACTGCTCAAATGTATCGTTGGGATAGATTACAGTATTTAAAAGATCTACACGCTATCGCTAAGGCAGAAGGATTCCATGTAGGTATGAAGGTAGTACGTGGTGCTTATATGGAGGTAGAACGCGAAAGAGCTACAGAGAGAGGATATAAATCTCCTATCTGTGTAGACAAAGCTGCTACTGATGTAAACTATGATGCTGGAGTTACTTATATGTTAGAGAACATTGACTCTATGGCTATCTTCGCTGGTACTCATAACGAGAAAAGTTCTTACTTAATCATGGACTTAATGGAAAAACACAATATCTCTCATACAGACCGTAGATTATACTTCGGACAGCTGTACGGAATGAGTGATAATATTAGCTTTAACTTAGCGAAAGAGAAGTTTAATGTAGCTAAATACTTACCATTCGGACCTGTACGTGATGTAATTCCTTACTTAATCAGACGTGCAGAAGAAAACACTTCTGTTGCTGGTCAAACAAATAGAGAGTTAGATCTTATCGAAACTGAACTAAAAAGAAGAAAACTGTAATTAATTACAGTTTTAGAAATACAATTACCTGCCTAGGGTAATTCATTATAAAAAACGGAAGCCTTATCAGCTTCCGTTTTTTTATGATATTGATTAAAATCCTGCTTCTTCAAAAAGCTTACTCTAATTTCTTCTCTCTTCACGATACTAAGTACACATAACAGTAGAGCCGGCTATAATACTAATATATAAAGTAGAATTGCTTTTGTAGTATCTGGGTTAATATTCATACATACCCTCTATTAATCACCTAGTACTAATAAGTTTGTTTCCATATCTGTATCTTTAGGAACTAGTAGTGAAACGTTGTATTGGTTCTGGACATACTTTAAATGGTCAATATTTAAATAATTGCCAATTAATTCAGCGCATTCTTCTGCACTTCTCTTTCCGCAGAGTATACCAAAAAATTGAACCTCTGTTTCTATTTCAAGAGATAATTGTTCATCAAAATCATCATCTGCATAAATGTCAATAGTAGCAGACACCTTCACTATTATTTTGTCATTAACTTTTCTAAAGTTGATTTTTGCATTATACACTCCTGTATGTTCATAAACATAAAAAAGAGCTCTAGGCTTCCCCTCTTCTTCTTGATAATCTTCCCATTCTATATCATATCCTGCAATATCTTGCCATTGGTTCAGTTCATTAGGGTTAACAAATAATAATAGCTCTGAATTAAAATACAGGCCCCTTCTATTTAATCTACCCTTAGTGTCTTCAGCCTTTATTTGTAATCCGAAGACTAACTGTTTTATTGAACTATCCATAAAAGCATCTAAATAAGCATACTTTACTTCAAACTCTTGGTTTTTTATTTTAAACATATCAAAACAAACTTAGTTAATTACATTCTTTACTTAAAAGATGGAATATACTGCTACGCGAAGTCTCCTGACTTCCTGTTATTAGATAATATTACCTTATATACAGTCCTGCATAAGAGAAAAGTACTATAGGCTGAAAAAATTCCTAATTCCTAATTCCTAATTCCTAATTCTTACTAAATCTTCCAATCAATTGATTTGATTCCTTTAGACTCCAAGTAAGCATTGGTTTGAGAAAAGGGTTTACTACCATAAAATCCTCTGTAAACAGATAAAGGAGAAGGGTGTACTGTCTCTATTACAAAATGTTTAGAACGATCAATATTCTTTCCTTTCTTTTGAGCATAACTGCCCCATAAAATAAATACAATATTCTCTCTGTGCTCACTTAATTGTTCTATTACAGCATCTGTGAATTTCTCCCAACCTAACTTCTGATGAGAACCTGCTTTCTTCTCCTGTACAGTTAATGTTGCATTTAATAAGAATACACCTTGTTCTGCCCATTTGGTCAGATCTCCATTAATATTCTTAATGCCTAAATCACCTTCTAGTTCTTTATAGATATTTTGTAAGCTAGGTGGTAACTTTACTCCTTTACTTACGCTAAAAGAAAGACCATTTGCCTGAAATGCCCCATGATAAGGGTCTTGACCAATGATGACTACCTTCACATCGTCAAAATCTACTAGCTCAAATGCTTTATAAACCTCCTCTTTAGGAGGATAGACCATAGTAGTTTCATATAAACAATTAATATTCTCTAGTAGTGTTTTAAAATATGGAGATGCCATTTCAGTTGCTAAATGCTTATTCCAACCTTTTGCTTTTAGTTTCATTCTTTTTTTCTTCAAATATAAGCTTTCAACTAAAATATTAAACAAGATTTAGAGTGAAATACTAAAAGAAAAGAGTAGCTAATCACTATTATTTGTCTACTCTTTTCTTTTAGTATCTCTCATTGATTATATCTCAGATATACCTTTCATCTGTGGTAAAAAAGCGCCTCGAATACAGAAGAGTTCTTTTATATCGTCTATTTTTACCTGGATATTTTCAAATGCAGGATTATCACTGATCAATAACAGTGTATTATCATCTACTTTTCTTTTAAATCTGTAAATAACAATCCCTTTTCCTTTAAGTACAAATAGATAAACATGCCATAACTGTAAGTCCTCTACACTAATATGCTTAGTAATCACATAAGAAGTCATTTTAATAGTTGGATACATATTATCTACAGATACTTGAAAAGCTGTATCTACTTCCTCTACCGTTGGAAAAACATAACTTGGAGCTGTAGCTAATGTCTTCTCTGGATCCAAAAAATATTCAAAGTGGTGATCAATAGAAATCATTTTTACTTTTCTCTTGTGATAACTACTGTTGTATACAGCTGTAGAATCTGAGAAGAATAATTCATTTAAATCAATTTTGTGTTCTTTACACAACGCTATTAAGCCTTCATACTGTAAGCTATCTCTCTTTTTCCATGAAGAGATAGTATTAGGTTTAACATCAAGAATATCTGCTAACTGTAAATCTGTTTTAATCCCTAGCATTCTCTTTAGTTTCTTAATTACTCCTGTTGCATTTTGCATAGCTTTAATTTTTTAGTGTTTGTTTTAATTTTTTTTACTTTTCTCATGTGATTAAGGCACTTTATAAGCCATAAATGATAATAATCAAATATTTTAATGAGTGGCTATTTGTACACTAATTCTAGTATAGTAGCATAAACTGCCCTATTATTTATCTACTCCAAAACCTCGTTATAAGGCTTACCTAAGGCTATTATTGATTTTTAAACAAAGAATTAAATCTTTAGCTTATTACTACTTATATAGTACAAATTACAAAATATAAATACTAATAAATCATAATATTCAAACAATACAAAGTATTAGGTGTGTAATAATTCGCAATAATGTACCTATAAAGACCTTTTACAATAATATTGCCAACATTTCTTAATTTTTAAGAGACTACATTTTGTCAACTATTCACAATAAAGCATTGATTACAAAGCTGATTGACACATTTAAACATCACAAAACGTAAAGCCATTTAAAAAATAATACTGAACAATTGTATATTTTTTAGGATCAAAACCCTTTTTGGCTTCTTTTTTGTAATAGTCATTCTATAAAGAATAAGGGTTTTGGATTAAAGAGAGTTCTTGTTAAACTTTTAGATTAAATAGAATAATGACAACTCAACGAAAAAGTAGAAAACAAAATCAAGTTAAATAGATTGAAAATTGCGACTATAAAGAGGAGGAGTAATTAGCTTTCTAATCATTTTCTAATGTTGTTTTAATCTCTCTCTAATGGAACTCAAAGTTCTCTATAAGTCCTAAACAATAATTTTGACCTTAAAATAAAAAACAATGTTTAAAAACACTTTATTAACCATTCTATCTACTTTTGTACTAAGTACTTATGCACAAGATAACTCAGTTAAAGCACTGACATTATCTAAAGAAGAAGCTGAAGCACTTTTCTTAGAGCAGAACTTAGAACTTATTGCAAAGAATTTAGAAATCTCACAAGCAGAAGCACAATTGTTACAAGCAAAATTATGGCCTAACCCTACTTTTGAAGTTTCTGAAATCAACTTCTGGAAGACTACAGATATAGAAGAACAACCTAAGCTTATAGGTAACTGGGGTGAAGCACAACAATATGCTTTTAGAGTAGAACAATTGATTCAAACAGGCGGTAAACGTAGAAAGACAATTGACCTTCAGAAATTAACTATAGAAGAGAAACAACAGGAGTTCGAAAGTATTATTCGTGAGCTTAAGTTAGAACTAAGAGGTAATCTATCTAACTTACAAATACTTCAAGAGCAACAAAAGATATACGAAAAACAAATAGAAAGTACTAAGTCCCTAATTAGTGCATACAAGAACCAATTAGATCAAGGGAATATAAGTCAAGCACAATACATCCGCTTAAAAGCAGCTGAACTTCAGTTTAAAAAAGAATTGGTTAATATCAATAAAGAACTTGAAGAAGCTATAAAAGACTTTAAAAACTTTATCAATATTGGGAATAGCACCCTGGTCGTTATTACTGATAAACTAGTAGCTCCTGAGAAAGAGGTATCTGAATTAGAATTAGAAAATTGGATTATCACTGCTCAGGAACAACGTCCAGATGCCTTAAAAAGCAAAACTCTAGAAAAGCAATCAGAAAAGCGATTAGAGATTGAGAAAGCACAGCGAGTTCCAGATATTACACTAGGAGTAGATTATGACAGAGGTGGTAATATTATGCGTGATTTTGTTGGTTTTGGGATTTCGTTTGACTTACCCATCTTTGATAGAAATAAAGGAGGTATTAAAGAAGCTAAAATAGATATAGAATTAGCAAAACTGGATACACAAAGCAAACTAAATGAGATTGCTAATGATATAGTGGAAGCTTTTAGAAATTATTATCATGCTGAACAGTTGTACAAAGATATAGATAGCGAATACGAAAGCCAACTAGATCAATTACTAGATGCATATCACAAGAATTTTCAAAAGAAAAATGTGAGCCTCATAGAATATTTAGACTTTGTAGAAGCTTATATAGAGAACAAAACAATTCTATTAGAAACAAGAAAAGATTTAAACGATCACTTTGAAAAACTACAATACGCTGTAGGAAAAGACTTATAAGAATTAAATAAAAAGACAATGACAAAATATTCTATACTTACACTAGTATTATTAAATGCTGTTTTAATAAGCTGTAATAAAGAAAATAAAACTAATGAAGAGGTTTCTACTACACAAGAATGCCTTTCAGAAGCTATTAAAAATACCTTAGATGTTGAAAAAGTAACTCTAAGACCTATAGAGCGAAGTATTACACTTAATGGATACATTGATTACAATCAAGATAAAACTGTTCCATATCATAGCTTAGTAGATGGATTAGTTGCTAATACTTACTTTTCGTTAGGAGACTATGTAAAGAAGGGACAATTATTAGCTGAAATAAAAAGTACTGATACGAATGAGATATACAGTGAGTTAAAAAGTAGTGAAGCTGAATTAAAAGTAGCTAAGCGCGAGTTAGAATCAGTAGAATCAATGTATAAAGATGGGATTGCTTCTCAAAAAGAGTTAATCGAAGCTCAAGAAGAAGTCAAAACACTTAATAGTAAAGTAGCTGCAGTAAGAAGTAGTCTAGCGATATTCAATAGTCGTGGCGAATCTGGAGTAGTAAATGTAGTAGCTCCTCAGTCTGGTTATATCGTTACAAAAAATGTAAGTACAGGAATGACTGTAAATGCAGGTGATGAACCCCTATTTACAGTAGCTGATTTATCTGATGTATGGATTATGGCTAATGTATATGCCGCTAATATGCGTCATGTACAACCAAATCAAGAGGTAAAAGTATCTACCCTAGCTTATCCTGATGAATACTTTGCAGGAAAAGTAACTAAAGTATCTCAAGTATTCGATACAGAAGAAAGAGTCTTAAAAGCTCGTATTTCAATGGAAAATAAAGAGATGAAATTAAAGCCTGGAATGTCTGCTGATATCATTATTCAGTTAGAAACAAACGAGGGTAAATCTCTTGCCATCCCTAATACCGCTATCATATTTGATAACAACCAAAATTATGTGGTAGTCTATAAAAATGATTGTGAACAAGAAGTTAGAAAGATCACCCCTGTCTCTAAAAACAATATTTATACCTATATAGCAGATGGTGTAAAAGAGAATGAGATGGTTGTAACTACTAATGAATTACTTATTTATGAGCAGCTAACTAATAAATTGTAATTCGTAAAAGCCTTTATTTATGCAAAAATTCGTCAAAAATATAGTATCCTTTTCACTTAAAAACACATTCATCGTCATCTTCGGTGTATTGTTATTATTGTTTGGAGGGATTTATAGTTATATACACACGCCTATTGAAGCTTTTCCTGATGTGACTAATACTCGTGCACGTATTATCACACAGTGGCCTGGTCGTAGTGCAGAAGAAGTAGAAAAGTTTATTACCCTTCCTATTTCAAAGGAGGTTAACACCATTCCTAATAAAGCAGAGGTAAGATCTATCTCTTTATTTGGGCTATCTGTTGTAACAGTATTGTTTAATGATGAAGTAGATGACTTCTTCGCTCAACAATATGCTTCTAACAGAATGGGAAATGTAAATCTGCCTGAAGGAGCTGATTTTGAAATAGAGCCGCCTTCTGGAGCAACAGGAGAAATCTTTAGATACATCATTAAGAGCGATCTTCCTATCAAAGAAGTTACTGCTATTCAAGACTGGGTAATAGAACGAGAATTACTATCTGTACCTGGAGTGGCAGATGTAGTAAGCTTCGGTGGTGAAGAAAAGATATTTGAAATACAGATAAACCCTACTGAATTAATCAATTACGACTTATCTCCTTTAGATGTATACGAAGCCGTAGAAAAGAGCAATATTAATGTAGGAGGAGATGTTATCCAACGTGGTGATCAAGCTTATGTAGTAAGAGGTGTAGGATTATTAGACAATGTTGAAGATATCGAGAATATCCTTATCGAGGTAAAAGGAAGTACTCCCATTCTAGTAAAACACGTAGCTAATGTCGTGGTATCAGCCAAACCACGCTTAGGGCAAGTTGCTTTTCAAGATGATGATGATGTCGTACAAGGAATCGTAGTAATGCTTAGAGGTGAAAACCCAAGTGCTGTTATCGAAGGGCTAAAAGATAAAATAGCAGACTTAAACGAGCGTATTTTACCTAAAAATGTTCAAATAGAAACAGTAGTAGATAGAACGAACCTTGTAAATACAACAGTACACACCGTATCTAAGAACTTAGTAGAAGGTGTTATTTTAGTATCCATTATTGTATTTATTTTCTTATATAATTGGCGTACTACATTTATCGTTGCTTCTGTTATTCCACTGGCTTTCTTATTTGCTATCATCATGCTGAAGATACAAGGGTTACCTGCCAACCTAATTTCAATGGGAGCATTAGACTTTGGATTGCTACTAGAAGGAACTTTAGTTATTGTAGAACATGTCTTTGTAGGTCTAGAGAAACGAGCTGAACAAGTGGGAATGGCAAGGTTTAATAGAATGTCTAAACTAGGTACTATTAAGAAAAGTGCAAGTAGTGTAGCGAGATATATTTTCTTTGCACTATTAATTCTAATCGTAGCCT
Source organism: Myroides sp. C4067 (assembly GCF_038039665.1). Lineage (NCBI taxonomy): Bacteria > Pseudomonadati > Bacteroidota > Flavobacteriia > Flavobacteriales > Flavobacteriaceae > Myroides > Myroides sp. C4067. The sequence goes on along the minus strand of NZ_JBBPHJ010000004.1, from coordinate 222,256 downwards.
TAATGCCTATTTTCTCTTTCCAAAAAGTAGAAGGAAAGATGTTCTCTCCCCTAGCCTTTACGTTAGGTTATGCTTTATTAGGATCCCTAATATTGAGTTTGACTTATGTACCAGCGATGTGTAAACTTTTACTGACTAAAGATATCAAAGAACGTGAGAATGTTATCTCTCGATTCTTTAAGAACAATATCTATAAGATGTTTAACTGGAGTTTTACTCATAAGAAGTTAACTCTTTCTATGTTTATAGGTTTACTTGTTATCTGTGGAGTTAGATTTCATTATTATGGTTCAGAATTCTTACCTAAGTTAAACGAAGGAGCTTTATATATTAGAGCGACATTGCCTAGTAGTATTAATCTAGATGAATCTGTAAGATTAGCTAAAGAAATGAAAGCTAAAATTAGAGAATTCGATGAAGTAAAATTTGTCTTGACTCAAACTGGTCGTCCTAATGATGGTACTGACCCTACAGGATTCTTTAATATTGAATTTCACACTGAACTAAAACCAGAAAGTGAATGGACGCGTAAGATAACAAAAGACAAACTTCTAGAAGAGATTCGTCTGAAATTAGAGAACTACCCTGGTGTTAATTTTGGATTCAGTCAACCCATACAAGATAACGTAGAAGAATATGTAGCTGGAGTAAAGAGTTCTCTTGTAATTAAGATATTTGGAGATGATTTATTTGAGTTAGAAAAGTATGCAAATCAAGTAGCAAAAAGTATCAAAGATGTTGAAGGTATTACAGACTTAAATGTATTTAAGAATATTGGGCAACCAGAATTGAGAATTAAGCTGCATGATCACAAAATGGCTAAATATGCTGTAACTACAGCAGATGCTCAGGCTGTTATAGCTATGACTATTGGTGGACAGGCAGCTACTACACTATATGAGAATGAAAGAATGTTTGATGTTGTACTTCGTTTCAACAAAGAATATAGAGATTCTGCTGATAAAATCGGGGATATTTTAATTCCTTCATTAGATGGTAAACAAGTCCCACTAAAAGAGATTGCTACGATAGATTATCACACAGGACCTGCCTTTATCTATAGAGAAGGTGGTAGTAGATATATCGGTATAGGGTTTAGTATTGAAGGAAGAGATTTAGGAAGTACTATCGCTGAAGCAAGAGCTAAAGTAGAGAAAGAAGTAAAACTGCCTGCTATCAATAAAATGGAATGGGCAGGAGAGTTTGAAAGTAAAGAACGTGCTGCAAATCAATTAATGCTTGTTGTTCCTGTTTCTTTAATTCTAATTCTTGTGTTGTTGTACTTCAACTTTGGTAATGTAAAAGATACTGCTATAGCAGCCTTAACTATTCCTTTCGCTTTTATCGGTGGTTTTGTATCACTTTGGGCAACTGGCACGATATTTGGAATATCAGCAGGGATAGGATTTATTATTCTTTTTGGAGTAGCTACTATTGATGGTATTGTACTTATTGGAGTTATGAGAGAAAACTTACAACATCGTATGCCATTAAAAGAAGCAATAAAAGAAGGAGTAAAAAGCCGAATAAGACCAGTAGTAATGATTGCATTGATGGGGTCTATGGGATTACTTCCAGCAGCCTTATCAAATGGAATGGGATCTGAAATACAGAAACCATTAGCAATTATGATCGTAGGAGGACTAATTATCTGTATGATTTTATCCTTTACTATCTTACCACAAGTATTCTATTGGGCTTATAGAAATAAGAAGTAGATTTTTTCATATATATTTTTTTGGGGACACTTTATCCTAAAGATGGAGTGTCCCTTTTTTATACTTTATTATCTCTTTTAAACTGTAATGGAGTTAGGGCAGTGTGCTTCATAAAATACTTCGTAAAATGACTAGCATCAGTAAAACCAAACTCTAATGCTATTGCTGATAAATTATGATCACTATGCTTAATTCTCTTTTTGATCATTTCTATTTTTAAACCATTTACATATTGTGTCAGACTCATCCCCATATTGGTTGAAAAATAGTTTCTAAATCCTGACTCTGAAAGACCAAATTCATGACTTAAATGCTTTACTCCTAAACAATCTGGCAAATGAATATAAGCATGAATATAATTCTGTATTCGCTCTATTTTAGAAGTATTATATTGTTCTGCTAATACTGTCGATTGAGAGGTAGATTGATCCATCAGAATTAGTACACTTCTCAATAAGTTAGTATGTAATTCTGTCGTTCTATGATCATTCTGTTCCCACTCTGTAATCATTAAATCAACAATTGAAATAATCTTATTAACCAACTCTATATCAATACTATTTTGTTTGCTAACTTCCCACTTCCTGCCTAAGTTAATCAGTAGGTTATCCCAATAATCTGTTATACTAGAATTAACTCCATCTTTAACTGCGCTAGGCAAAAACTTGATGACTCTAAATCGTGTTTGTTCTTCTTTGTTCTTTATTTAAATCGTGTATACCACTCCCCTCACTGATCAGCATTAATTCATAATGATTGTGATTATGGTAAGTAAATGGCCACTCTTCTGTGCGAAAATGCCTTAAAAACAAAGGTTCGAACTGTACTAACTTCATCTTACAAACATAGCGAAATATACTATTAATATAACAGAATATACAAAAGTGTATTTGATAACTCTACTACATTTGCCAACTTAACAAACTAAACAATATGTCAATCAAAAACAAAGAAAAATATGCTATCCCTATTATGGCATTTACTGCGGGGACTATTGTAGCTAATGTCTACTATAGCCAACCCATTCTAAAAAACATTGCTGAAACACTCGGAGAATCTGAAGCTACAGTAGGCAAAGTATCTATGCTAGCTCAGATAGGTTATGGTATAGGTATGTTCTTCCTACTTCCTTTAGGAGATAAGATCAATAGAAAAAAATTAATCATTGCGATATCCATCATACAGATATTTGTATTAATGTGTATTGCTAATACCACTCATTTAAACTTCTTGCTAATCTTGAGTTTTTTAGCCGGGGTATGCTCTACTCCTGCCCAAATTATCTTACCTATGGCAGCTCTGTTAAACAAAGAGAATAGAGGGAAAAGTGTAGGGATTGTTTTTAGTGGAATACTATGTGGTATTCTTGGCTCACGTCTAGTCAGTGGATGGTTAACAGATCTATGGGGATGGCAGAGCGTCTTTACTTTCTCTGCAATTATGATCTGCATTAGTATTATATTGATGTGGCAATTTCTACCTAATGCACCTATTAAGTTTAAGGGTAGTTATATTCAGTTATTGCAATCTACACTACGCTTAGTCAAAGAACACAAAACACTGCGACAAGCCGCCTTATTAGGTTCCTTAACCTTTGGGATTTTCTGTTCTTTCTGGACTACACTTACTTTTCACTTAAGTGGAGCGCCCTTTAACTATACCCCTTCTATGATAGGTATGTTTGCGATAGTCGCTATCGGAGGAGCCTTAGTAGCCCCTTATTTTGGTAAATTAGCAGATAAAGGACAAGTCTTTCAAAACTTGTTCCTTACTATATCATTAGTAATTATTAGTCTTGTGGGAATGCTTATTTTCCCCAACTCTATTATAATCTTGATTATCGCTATATTCTTATTAGACATTGGAGTCCAAGCAACACAAATCACTAATTTTACTCGTATCTACGCGCTTAGTGAAGAAGCTCATAGTAGATTAAACACAGTCTATATGACTGCTTATTTCATAGGAGCTGGTATAGGAACGTTCTTTGGGTTGATTAGCTGGAGTATCAATGGATGGCTCGGATCCTTAACCCAAATGCTGTTGTGGAGTTTCTTAGCACTAGGTATTGTATTTCTATCTAAAAAAGGAAAACTATAGTCCCCACTTTATTGGTTTAACCTATAGCACTCTAGAGTTAAAAGATGTAACTTTTAATTCTAGAGTGCTATTTTAATATAATGACTACTCCTAGTATATTTATCGATTGTAGAATCAAAAAAATAGTTTATATTGAACTCACTATTAACTAACTAAACGATTATACAATGGGGATTTTTGATATTTTTAAAAGAAAACCACCTGCTGTTGAACCAACAGATACTTGTGATTACACTCAAATATGTAGTCATAAGGAAGCAGAAAGACATTTTAATAAAGGTCATTTAGATAAGCTACATCTTATTGGTTTAGTTTTTGGTGGAGATGACTCCCCTTTTAATATTTTATATGTTTCACCAGAAGCTGCTCTTCAAAAAAGAGAAATAGATAATTATATTGTTGACTTACTTCAACAAGGCTATAAAGTACAATACAAAGCTTTTCCGGAGTATAAAGGCAATAGTTTTGTTCCTTCTAAGGTTATTATAGAAGTAGATGGTGATCAAGTATTCACAAAAGAAATTGAAATATGGTAAGTAAAGACATGGAGAATCATAGAATATACAGCACCTCCTTTGCGAGTGTCTATCCTCATTATATTACTAAAGCAGAAAAAAAAGGCAGAACAAAAGAAGAAGTAGATAAGATCATAAAATGGCTTACAGGGTATAATCAGGATGATTTGAAGCAAATAATAGAAAAGAAAGTAAACTTTGAGGATTTCTTTGCTAATGCTCCTCTCATGAACCCTAATGTTAAGCTTATCAAAGGAGTTATCTGCGGTTACCGCGTAGAGGATATTGAACATCCACTTATGCAAAATATACGCTACCTAGACAAATTAATTGATGAACTCGCAAAAGGAAAAACAATGGAAAAAATACTTCGAACTTAAACAACTATGGGGGGAGCATGGGGATATAAAGCATTAGAAAGCGATGATGGATTTGACACAATTAATTACATCGAAGACTATATCGAGGATAATTATTCCTCATCTGATAAGTTTCACTTAGATCTAGGGAAGCTAGTCCAAAGACTACAAGACATAGGGGCTCTAGGTAAGAGCTTTGACGATATAGATTTTTACTATGATAATACAGCTATGGCTTTAACGGAGCTATACTTTATTTTTAAAGATGATGGCTATCTTCATTACGGTAATGGTAATGAGATCCAAGAAGGGCTTAAGCTACGTCTAACCGAATTTAAGGGAGATAAATTAGCCCTAGGATTCTTACTGCGATATATGCAAGATATGATAAATGAAGTACCTGATGAAGATGGAGAAAGAGAATCTGTTGAATTATGGAGAGACTCAGACTGTTTTGAAGAATGGAAAGAACATTTAAATAGGTTAGCAAAAAGATTAGAACATGAACTAAAATAAAAGCCTCTAAAAAATAGAGGCTTTTCTATAATACAATTCTTCCTTTTATAATTCTTAATTTATTGTCTTCTCTCAATCTCTTAATACTCCTGATTACCGTTTCTACTCTTAAACCTGTCATGTCAGCAATTTCTTGTCGAGTTAAATCTACAATATACAGCTCCTGTTGAATCAAAGGATGTTGCCAATTGGTCTTTAAGTAATTTAATAACGTTAGTACGCGCAATTCTGCATCCTGAGCAGAAATCTTAGGTGCCATCACTCCTTGAAAATACAATTTCTTAGATAGATTATAGTTTATCAGTAAAGAGAAATCATGATCCTCCTTAATAAGGTTTAGAAAGTTTTCTTTGTCTAATTTTAATACTTTTGTCTCTTCAACAGCAATGGCATTACAGATATAGGTTGTCTCTAAAAATATAGTTCCTTCTCCGAAGTTTTGTCCTTGAGAATAAAAACTAAATATAAATTCTCTACTATCATCGTCGTCATAAATATTTAACTTCACTTCTCCATTTACGATATAATAAAAGTATTCTGCCTTCATGCCTTTTTCAAAAATGAAATCATCTTTTTCATAAACAACTGTCTCAGCCCCATATTTTTTTAATAATCTCATATTCATCATAATGATAAATTATTGGTCAATATTAAATATATCACATTATATGCCAGAACAAGAATATATATTGTTAATTAAGTAGTTCAAAAAGAGAATAATTGCTAGTGTATGATTATTATCATATAATTAGCTCATACAACTCAATTATGTGTTAAAAATAGATTAAACTTAACAGTATAAATACAACCTAAATTATATTTTTAATCAATAACTGTATCTTTTCTTTAGATATTACCCACTCATCGTCTAATATACTATAGTAAGCCGCATTACGAGTAGTACCATCATTCTGTATTTTATCCTTTCTCAGAATACCTTCAAAGACTCCTCCTATCTTCTCTATGGCTTTTCTAGAGCGAATATTAGTATCTTTCGTTTTCAGTTGTACACGATTTGTTTTTAGTACTTCAAAGCAATAGGTTAAGAGTAGTAATTTACACTCTAGATTTACTACACTCCCCCAATACTCTTGTGTTATCCAAGTCCACCCTATTTCTAACTTCTTATCTGCTTCATATATCTCAAAGAATCGTGTAGAACCTACGATCTTCTGTGTTCTTTTATCGATAATAACGAATGGATATTGTATTCCTTTTTCTCTTGCAGCTAAAGCATTTTGATAGTTGTCATAAAAAATATCTCTATCAGAACAATCTGTAGGTACTAATCTCCAAAGTTCTTTATCCGCACTAGCTTGATATAATTCTTCTAAATGTTCTTTTTCTAAAGGAATAAGATCTACCGTTGTACCTTCTAATACTGTTGGATATGGAATCCATTGTGTGTTGTTATTTTTAGCCATAATTATTTATATAACTTCCCTATTAATTAGTAAGGAGTAAATGTATAACAAACGAGTATTCTCTTTTAGTTTGTTGTTATAAGAAGACATCAAGCAACATAATCAATACACCAGCTTACTGTTTTATAGAATGAAACTACAAAAAACGATGTCTCAATATCCATTTAATCATTTTAGAGAGGCAATGGACTTAAATACTTACTTTTGTACTCTAATTAAAACATAAACATGAATTGTACACTGTGTAATACACCTTTAAGTACTAAGGCAGATGAAGAGTATTATATCTGCCATACGTGTAATGCATACCTAAAGGATGAAGTACTTTACTTTGATCAAGACAAAGAAAAAAGCCACTATGAATGTCATAATAATGATGTGAATGATATCGGTTATCAACATTTTACAGCTCCTGTAACGAATACTGTATTAGCACACTGCACACCAGCTATGCTAGGTCTAGATTATGGATGTGGGAAAGGCCCTGTAATTACAAAACAACTGGTAGAACAAGGCTATACTGTCGATCTTTATGATCCTTTCTTTCATCCAGACCTTACTTATCTAGATAGAGTATATGATTATATCTTTAGCTGTGAAGTATTTGAGCATTTTTATACCCCTTATAAAGAAATTGATAAACTAACGAAGATTTTAAAACAATCAGGCTTACTCATCATTAAAACGCATTTGTTTACAGAACAAGCTGATTTTAAAAATTGGTATTATCGCAAGGATCAAACCCATGTTTTTATTTACACCTTCAAAACTATTGAATATATAGCAGAGCATTTTGATTATCAAATTGAGACGCTTACCGAGAGATTAGTTGTCTTACGAAAAAAATAAGAGGCTATGTATTAGATACTAGCCTCCTTTATTAATTTATCACATTGCTCTTTCCAGTTGTCCTCTCCTATCCAAATTCCCTTAACATCAGAATATCTGTTAATATCATTTAGAGCGTTTAAATCGTCGTCTAAATGCCAAATAAGACCACTACCACCTATAGTGTAGCTTTTATCTGCTCTATTGGTAAATATAATATGCTTATGCGCGATACCTATTTTATCTGCTAGTAAGAATAAATCATCATTACTTCCCCCTCCATTCATAGCACAAAGCAATTCATTATACCTCCCCGTTACGATAAAAACGTCTATTCCTTTATTAGTTAACTCTTTTGCATATTGAGCTACTTCTGCTTCTGTCAATGTTCCATCAAAATCAAATGATACTCTCATTTTATTGTTTTTTTGTGATGCTGTGATATCGTGATATTGTTTTGTGATTTTACTCTTTTAAGGAGATATTTTGTTTTACAAGAAAACAACATCACATAAACATCTAGACCCACATCCCTTTTTTCCCTTTATAAAAACGAATAGTTCCAGGGCCTATAAAGGCTATAGCTAAGGCAGCTAATAGATATAATAAGTTCAGCTCAGCATTTACCCCTCCTGTATTAGGATCTAAGCCAAAGCTTCCCATTCCCTTTACTAAGAATAGAGACATAAACATCGTAAATGCTATAATAGAAGCAGAAATACGTGTAGCAAACCCCACCAGTAAAAATATAGGTGCTACTATCTCACCGATAGGCACTCCTATCCAAAGCAGCTCTGGTAGATTATGTGCTTTCAACTGGTTAATAATAAAATCATGTCCATGTATTAATTTATGGATCCCGTGGAAGATCATTAGTCCTCCAACACCTAATCTCAATAGGAATTTTCCAAAATCTGCATTCATATACTACTGTTTTTTTGTAATTCTGTTATTTCGTGATTTTGTAATACAAAAAACCGAAATAATACCTTGTGTTAATTGATCTTTCTTAATTCTCCTTAAAGTCTTGTGACTTTGAGATATATTAGCTAGTTTTAGTTGGTCTTATTTCTATTTTACTAGGAAGCACACGAGGATTCATCGCTAAGATATCTACTACCAACTGTCCCATATCTTCTGGCTGTATTTTCCAGTGATCTGCATCAGACGGCTGGTGGTTATTAAAATTAGAAGTCACAGAACCAGGCAATATTGTTGTCACCTTTACATCTGCATTTCTAAGGTCTAACATAGCTGCTTGAGTAAAACCTACTACACCAAACTTACTAGCGTTATAACCACTTCCATTAGCGAAAAAGTTTATCCCTGCTAGACTGGCAATACTGATATAATACCCTTTGTGCTGCTTTAATTGCTTTACAGACGCCTTTAAAGTGTGAAATACCCCAGTTAGATTCGTATCTATCATTGTATTCCAATCCTCAAGACTCATATCTTCTATAGATGAGAAGATACCAACTCCCGCATTGGCAATCACAATATCTAATTTTCCGAATTTCTCTACGATTAGTTCCACTGCCTTCTCTTCATCTTCATACTTCCTTACATCAGATTGAATTGCTAATATATTATCTGTATGCTTTAATTCAGCAATAGCTTCGTTAACTGTATCTATATTCCTACCTGATATTGCTACTTTATATCCTTGTTCTAAAAGAGCTTGAGCAATTCCCTTTCCTATACCTTTAGTACCTCCTGTGATGTACACTACTTTTTGCATATACTATTCTTTATGGATTATTTAAAGAATAAAGATATAAAAAAAGAACTATTCTCTCTTGTCATAAAGGCTCATACATTGTTTTTTTTTATACTCTAATTTGGCTAGTGACATATTTGGATTTAAATTAGCGACGATAAAAACAACTATAGTAATTATGAAGAACAAATCAGTATTATTCTTTTTGCTAGCTGGAAACATCATGTTTGCACAACGCAACTTTGATATGACAGAGGCTACACTAGGACAAGGTAGACAGTTTGCTACAGAAAGAATACTTCAACCATCTTGGAAGAATGACAATACCCTGAGTTTTGTAACTAAAAATAGAGATAGCCTTTTAATAAAAAGTCAAGCTAACAAATGGGAGTCACAAACAGCTCTTACTGCTAAACAATTAGAAGAAGTAATCAATAATACAGTTAAAGGGACTACATTTAACCTTAGAATCATCCCGACTAACCTAACTTGGTTAAATGACAATGAAATCGAGTTTTATACTCCTGATTCTACTTTTAAATCAAAGTATTACTTCAAGGTTAACCTTACTGATAAAAAGGTAGTCAACTCATTTAAATTTGATCTTAATGGTGACCAACAAATCATCTCTCGCAATGGAGATCACATCGCTTGGTTACAAGATAATAATATCGTAGTGACTACTAATAAAGGTGGTGATGTTAAAGTAACTGATGATCCTGCTCTAGATATCATCAACGGAAGTAGTGATACTCACCGCAATGAGTTTGGTATAAAAAAAGGAATGTGGTGGAGCCCAAAACAAGACCAACTTCTATACTATAGAAAAGACCAAAGTATGGTGACTTCATACCCTATCATTCAATGGAGTGAGCGCGTGGCAGAAGTAAAAAACATCAAATACCCTATGGCTGGTATGGCTAATGAGCAAGTATCATTAGTAATCTATGATGTATATACTGGTAAAAAGGTAACTCTACAAACTGGTGAAGCAGACCAATTCCTAACCATGGTTACTTGGGATCCTTCAGGAAACTATGTTTATGTAGGAGTTCTTAATAGAGAACAAAATCATTTAAAAGTAAATCAATACAACGCTGCTACAGGTGCCTTTGAAAAAACGTTATTCGAAGAAAAATCTAAAACGTATACAGAACCTTCTAATAGTCTAGTATTTGTACCTGGTGCACCTGATCAATTCTTATACTTCTCTGAAGTAGATGGATATAGACAACTATTCTTATACGACACAAATGGCAAGCTAATCAAGAAATTAGGGCATGAAAACGTGATAGTAAACGAGTTCTTAGGTTTCGACGAAGACGCTAAAAACCTTTACTATATAGGAGTTACGAATCAAGGATTAGATAGACAGTTATTCAAAACAAACCTTAAAAAAGGTAAAACAGAACAGATCACTACGTTATCAGGAACACATAGTGTTGTCTTAAACAAGAGTAAGTCATTGTTCTTAGATCAGTTTAACAACTTAGAGACCCCTAACAAAGTTACTATTGTCAATGCTGATTCTAAAAAAGAGCAACAAGTGTTAGAGTCTAAAAATCCTTTTGATGGTGTTGTGACAATGCCTAAGACAGAGATTAAGACGATTACAGCTGCAGATGGAAAAACTCCTTTAAATGCACGTATCATCTACCCTACTAACTTCGACGCAAACAAACAATACCCTGTGATGGTATACGTATATGGAGGGCCTCATGCACAGTTAGTAACCAACACATGGTTAGGTGGAGCGAACTTGTTCTTTAACTATATGGCACAGCATGGCTACATCGTATTTACGGTAGATAGTAGAGGTAGTTTTAATAGAGGACGTGACTTCGAACAAGTAATCCACAGACAATTAGGTCAAGCTGAGATGGCAGATCAAATGAAAGGGGTAGATTACTTAAAATCAATTCCTTATGTAAACCAAGATAAGATAGGTGTATATGGATGGAGTTTCGGAGGTTTTATGACTACAACTTTATCTGTTAACCACCCAGAAGTATTTAAAGTAGGTGTAGCAGGTGGCCCTGTAATGGATTGGAAAATGTACGAAATCATGTATGGAGAACGCTATATGGATATGCCAAGCGAAAATCCTGATGGATACGAAAAAACAAGCTTACTTAACAAAGCAGATAAAATAAACAACAAGCTTTTAATTATTCATGGAGCTCAAGACCCTGTAGTGGTTCAGCAGCATTCTATGGAGTTTATAGAAGCGGCTATTAAAGCAAAGAAACAAGTAGATTACTTCTTATACCCTTCTCATGAACACAATGTTATGGGAGTAGACAGAGTTCACTTAAATGACAAGATAGCACAGTATTTCTTTGATTACCTAGAGAAACCGAATACAAAATAGTATTATCATAAACAGTAAAGCCGAGACATAGTTCTCGGCTTTATTTTTTATACATACTACTTTATAATAAAATATATTATCTATTACTTTCTATCCATTCATATAAATCACTTAACTTCTTCCCTAGTGTTGCAAGATTAGTTCTTAAATGAAGTGCTGGTATTTCTTTATCTTTTTCTCTGTGGGTAATAGTTCTGATACATTTGGGGCATCTATAGTGATCATGGGATGCTGTTGTTCTAATATAAGTACATCCTAGAAACTTTAAGTATGCCACCCAATCTTTAGTTTTAACAGGTCTATTATTTCCCATCCTCCTATTCTTTAGACTACATCTAGTTCTAATGTTTTTAGACTAGGTCTTTCAAGCCCTTGTAGGACACCATTATCATCTATAGAAACCTTTGAGTAATTCTTTTTATGTAATTTATCATTTTTAAAACCTAGTGATTGGATGTAATCAACTTTTTCTTTCAGTGATATTTTATTTAAATCCTCTATAAAAACATTTACATTATACTTAAAATCATCTAAAGCCTTATCTTCAGATTCTCCATATCCACTTATTAGAAATGAAGGAGAAATAGCTACATAATACTCACCATCTTTACCGCTAGCCACCACAACTTCTAGAGACGTAATTAAATTCTTTTTAATTCTTATTGTCTCTTCTAAATCTCTTAAATGAATCATTATATCTCTGCGTTTTTAAATATATTAGAATAACCACATATAATATCAAATACAAATTTACCAAACTAAAGCATTAATAAACAATATTTTATAATATATTTCTGTTATATCTATTCTTAATAATAGTACTCCATGCTTCGCTTGCTGATTCTAGGAGTATGCTAGGGGTCTTCTTCGAGTTTTCTAGCCTAAAAGGCCGTTTTGTCGAAGAAAGGTGCAAGCATACCTCTAGCACTCCCCAAGCATATCCTATCAATACATATAAAAGAATCATAAACAACTCGATTATAAATAGGTATGTAAAGAATAACTGCAATAGCATAAATTCAGCTAAACGAAAACAAACTTAACTACTGAGCAGAATTGTATTAATCATACATCGATTAGAATATATTGGTCTCTATTTCTGTATCAGATTATACTCTATTGCCATTTTAATAGCTGTACTCAGATTAGAAGTTTGAAACTTCTCGATTAAGTTTTTGCGGTGACTCTCTACTGTATGATGGCTGATAAACAGTTTCTCTGCTATCTGGTTTGTGGTTAGACCTGATGCGGCTTCTATTAAGATTTCTTTCTCACGGCGAGTCAGTTTTGGGATTTGCTTTAAGCCTACTTCTTCTTTTTTGTCTAAGACTATTTTAGACTGTGAACAAAGGTATTTTTCTCCTGCAAATACAGTTTTAATTCCTGAGATAATCTCTTCTACAGAAGCATTCTTCTGAATGTACCCCTTCGCTCCTTCTGCTAAGCTACTATTAATAACAGCATATTCATTGTGCACACTCAACATGATAATCTCTAACTGAGGAAATTTCTGTTTAAGTGGTTTAATTAACTCCAATGTATTGATATCTGCTAAATTGATATCTAATAGTATAATATCCGTGTCTGTAGTTAAGAGCCCTTGCATCATGCTTTCTTTATCCGAAAAACAAGCGACTACTTCTATTTCTGATTGATACCCTAATATATTTTTTAATCCTTCTAATAATAAAGGATGATCGTCTGTAATGGCAACTTTTATCATAATTACTTTTTAGGAAATTTAAATTCCACACTTGTTCCTATATTTTCTTCTGAGTGTACAGCTAATGTACCTTTCATAAACTGTATACGCGATTGTATATTGTGGAAGCCTGCTGACTTCTTTAAGTCTAATTTATTAATATCAAAACCTCTTCCATCATCTTCTACTGTGACAATAATCTCGTGTTCTTCTTCTACCAACTGAATAATAATCTGAGAGGCAGCAGCGTGCTTTATAGCGTTGTTTACTAACTCTTGTATAATGCGATAGACTAACAATTGTTGATCTTGAGATAGAGAATTCGTATAGCTCAAAAATTCGATATGAATATCTAAAGTATCATTAGACATACGAATTCCAAATTCGTCTAAAGCTTCTTTTAAACCATAATTAACCAATAAATCAGGCATTAAATTATGTGCTACCTTACGAAGTTCTGTGACTGCAGCATCTATCTGATTAATGGATTTATCTAATCCCTGCTTAGCCTGACCTTCTACTTTATCATTTAACTGCGTAAGATGTAATTTGGTACCTGATAACAGACCACCTAAACCATCGTGTAAATCACGAGCCAAACGCCCTCTCTCTTGCTCTTGTCCTTCTAATAGAGCCGTTAAAGTAGATATTTTAGAATTTTGTTTTTCTTGTTCTATGGCTAAGTTATGTAGCGTATCTCTCTGCTTCATCGTCTTTAGACGTTGTCTATAGGCATATAACAATAAAAACACGACTAAAATAAAGAATATCATAGAAGCAACGTAGAAGGTGTTGAGCTTATCCTTATAAGCTACAATACTCTTATAAGTCAATAAGTCCTTATTCTTCTGTTCTGTTTCTAACTGTGATAGACGTAGTTGCTGTGCATTCTTCTGTGCTTCAAGCTCAGAAAATTTTAATCTACTACGTTGATTCTCTTCTGTCAATTTTAGATTGCTCAACAGTTGTTCTCTCTGCTGAGCTAAAGCGCTCATCAGTTGAATCTTTTGTGTATTTTGATCCGATTGAAACTGAAGTTTGATCAGCTTCTGTTGTTGTCTTTCTTTATCAAACTCAGCTTCTAATTTCTTTACAATTTGTAGTTTATCTTGGTTATAAAGCTTTTTGAATAGGGCTAAATACTCTTGTTGATAGTAAAAAGCTTCCTTATAATTCCCTTGTTCTACATAAATCTCTACTAAGGATTCGTAAATATTCAATTCTATATTGTGATCAACAATACTTGACTTTTGGATAGCTTGTTGCGCTTCTAATAAATATAATATAGCCGCATCACTATCACCATTAGCCAAATGGATAGTAGAAATAATACCATACGAAGAAGCTATATGATCTGCTTGGTCTATTTTCAGGGCAATCTGATTAGCTTTTTTAGCGTATTCTAAAGCTTTCGTACGATAACTATCTGGGAAAGAATATAGGTATAAACTCGCTAAATTATTATTGGCAAAAGATAAATCAGATAAGTTATACATTACGTCCTTATTCTGATTAAAGATGTCTATCGATTGCAAGAAATATCGCTCCGCTAAATCTCTATAATTAATATCTGAAGAATGACTCTCATATAGACGATTATACAGATTCCCCATTTGCATAAAGGTTGTAAACTTTACTTGCGGATCTGACTGTGATAACGCATATTTAAGTGCTGTTTTAGTATACTTTTCATGTAGCTCTTTCTCTCCTAACTGACCATAAATAACACCTAACTCACTATTAGCAAATGCTTTTCTCTTATTTAATGTAGGCGAACTACTAGCAGCCTCATAAAGCTTAATAGCTGATATAATACTGTGTACAGCCTTATCCTGCTTACCATCCCTACTGTATAACCATCCCTCACAATAAGCTACATAGCCCTTAGTCTCGGCATCGTTTAACTTTAGGCTATACTGTTTGGCTAATTCAAGGCTTTTTACTGCACCCAAATTATTCTCTCTAATACGCCTATTTACAGCCTCTATACAATATAATATACTTACACTATTATAATCTCCTTTTTTTAAGGCTGTATTTAGATTTTGGGTGAATACCTGCTCAGCTTTATCATATTGTTTATTCGTATAAAGAGCAGAAATATAAGACACTACCACAGTATTCTGAACAGTACCAGTACTTACTTCTGCTTTATACTTTTGTTCCCAACTTTCTAAAGATTGAGCAAGCACAGGCTCTATGGCAGTAGCCAATAACACAAGTGTCAAAAGAGAAACTCTCTTCATGCTCAACTTTAAATGCGATAAGGTATATAAAGATTTCTTCAAAAAATACAAGATATTAGGTATTACGCTCAATACAAATATATTTATTCTGTTTCTTATTGAAATAAATATCTATAAAAGGCTCATATTGTAATCCTATTTGATATTTAAACTCTAAGTTTTCATCCCATTGCATCGGAGTATCTTCTTCTGGCCAAATCATAGCCCAGCCTCCTGCATATCCATATATTCCCTCATTATGATACATCGGATGGCTCTGCATCCATAAGTCTATATAATCGTCATTATAAATAGATTGTAAATCAGATAGATCATCACTATTACAGTCATTATCTATAACCCACTGTTGAACTTCAGCATCTCCAAAATGCATCAAATGCTCGAAGTTTGGGTATACTTGTTGAATTTTAGTTGTTAGAGCTGTGTATTTCTTTAAATCTATTGATTGGATATCAATGGATTCGAACGAGAATATTTCATCCTTCTCTATTAAAGCCATCCATTGATTTAGGTATTTGATTATAAAGCTGATACTTTCTTCTTCATTGACATAAGCGATTTGCTCATCACCTGGTATTGCTTTTACAAAAAGGTGTGATTCTCTGATCAAAGTCTGCGCTTTCTCTTTTAATTGTTCTAAGTTCATTTATTGTTTTTTAAACTTATATTTTGGCAAAGAAGTCAAACTTTTTCTCTGCTATTAACTTAGGTTCTTGATTCGGATGTTCTTCATATACTTCTATATGGATCACTTTCACATGAGTAGGTATCCTATACTCCTTTTCTTCACTGTAGTTATACCCAGCTATAGAAGCTCCTTCTTTACCAGCTATATGCTTAATATTTACATAGTACTTAAGCGTTATACCATTGCCAAACTGTTCTCCTTGTTCAAAGCGTATCTTAGAAACTTTGCGAATCTGTAACCCTCTAGACTTAATATTCCCTTGTATGCTAAATCGCAACACTTTATCCTCTTTAGAAACTAAAGAAACAGCAGGTACAAATCTCTCTGTAACCTCCTGATAAGTGGTATAAGTATGTTGTTTACCTGTTTCAGGCACTTCTCTTGTCACTTGTTTAGGTGCAGTATATATCGCTGAGACTTGCAATGTTTGAGCCTTAATCTGACAACCAAATAAGCTAAATATAGATGCTAAAATCATAAGGTATTTCATTGTTCTAAGGTAGTACAAGCATTCAAGATTAAACATCCCTAATTACAGTGGTTTTAGAGTTATAAAACTATTTATTATAATTTCTATCTGTTATCTCTAATTTATCTAATAATAAGTTTGCCTTAGCTCTTATTTTATTCCATACTTGATGCGTATTCAGATATTCTCATTCCCAAAGTTCTTGAGGAATATCATCTATCTCCTTCTTAAACTCAAGTAACTCCTGTCTTAACAAAATATCTATTCTTTTATTTCTAAAGACTGTTTCAAAAATAACTGGAGTGAAGGCATAATCAATTTCAGATTCTAATTCAAACAAAGGATCAAATGTAGGTTCTGATAATTCGTCTAATTGACTAACATTCAATGCAAACAATATAATTGAATTTATCAGACATGAATAATAAAAATCAACGTGTTGGTCATAATCTATCTTTCCACTTGGTTCTTCTTTTGGTTTCTTTTTAAAACAGAAAAGTGATTTTAAATTAATTTTCATCATAACTTTATCTTTATATTTCTTGGAAATGCTCATCACCTTTCTATTCTTCTAAATACGCTCTACCCGTATAAATATCTATATAATAACTTACTGTTTCACCTTCAAGTTTTACTTGAACTAAACCGTCTGAATAGATGTATTTATAAGCCTTCACACCTATATTTTCCTTCTTTATCTGATTGTAAAGTGTATAATTCTCATCCTTCTCTTTCTGCAAGGCATAAATACCTTTAGCAATATCCAAAGCAAGTATAGAAGTGTACTCAGGCTCTATACTCCATAGTTGAGCGCTTTTATCCCATACCCCATACTTACTATCTCCCTCTGTGCATTCTATATTGACAAGATACAATTCATCACTATCGGTATAATACTTTACTGAAGCGACCTTCTGATGAGGTATAACCATTTCTTTAGCAGGCCATACAAGCCTCCCTATTTGATCTGACACCTTAAAACTATCCAAATCAAGCTGTTCTAGCACTTGCCCGTTTATATCTAGATACAACCAATCATAAGCCCAAATATCGTGATCATAATTAAAAACACCTATTAAAAAATAAGGAGAATTGTGAATAGAATACACAAGGGTGGCATTCTTTATAAAGGCTACTTGTTCTGTTGTAGCCTTTGTAATTTCTTTTGGAAAGGCTTTATCATATTGAGGATATGGGTAGACACTTCCTGTATTTCTATCTTTTAATAACTTAGGAACGATTGGTTCAAAGCGTTCTTGCATCAACTGATCAAGTACAAGGTCTTCATTACCACACTTTATAGTAAGCGTATTAATACCTTTTAAGCCCTGATATATTGCTTTCTTCTGCTGTATATCATAAATAGAAAAAGAACCATTAGAACCTTTTATAAATCGCTTATCAGCTAAGGTTGTGATGATATCAGACTCCTTTTTCTTTAAATATTGATTCTTAATTGTATAAATTGTCTCATTCCAATAAATATGCTCACCATCTACTGCTTCAGGATTTAGAGTGTAACTATCTTCTAAATAAGGGACTTCTTTTTGCAATAAGATCTGCTTGGTTTCAATTACCCCAATCTCTATACTATGATAGGTTTGTTCTTTTTTAATAGCTCCACCTAAGATATTCCACTCCCAATTCCAAATAGGCATTTTTCTCTCATATTCCCTCTGTTTCTTATAGAATGTCAGCCCATTCACCACTTCTACCTCTATCTCACTCTCTCCTACTTCAAGTACTTCTTTTCCATTGGTATCTATAACAACAGAAGCTCCCTTATTATCTATAACCATCGCATAACCTGTCGAAGTATAAGCAGATGCGCTGTTATACTTTATCCCGTTAAAAGGTTTTAAATTATCCTTATTTACATAGATGAAGTCATTCTGTTTAGTTAAAAACGGAATAAGTTGAGTAGGTTCTACTTGAGGCATATTTAAAGAGGATTTGTCTTTTCTCAATTGAGCATAAGTTATAATAGATATCAATATCAAAAGGGTACTTAATACAGCTACTTTCATACTTTTCATTTTTGTATTGGATAAGTAACAATATTAAAGAGATAAGCAGAAGGAGACAATCCCTATTAGTGGGGATGTTTTTCAATTCCTATAGCATAACTATTGTTTTATATTTACTAGAATAGAAGAAGACTTACTTGATTGAATCAAAAAAGGCTACCGTAGGGTAACCTTTTTCTTTGTTTGTAGTTTGTAATATGTGTATAAGAATTTTCTTCTTATTTATTTCCTTTAGCGTAGTCAGCTAAGAACTGAGCTAATCCATTATCAGTTAATGGGTGTTTTAAAAGACCTGTGATAGCACTTAAAGGTCCTGTCATTACATCCGCACCTAACTTAGCACAGTTTACGATGTGCATAGTATGGCGTACAGACGCAGCTAAGATTTGTGTTTCAAATCCGTAGTTATCATAGATAAGACGGATATCTTCGATTAATATTAGACCATCAGTAGAGATATCATCTAATCTTCCAATGAATGGAGATACATAAGTAGCACCTGCTTTAGCCGCTAATAAAGCTTGCCCTGCAGAGAATACTAATGTTACATTAGTTTTGATTCCTTTAGAAGAAAAGTATTTACATGCTTTTACTCCTTCTTTAGTCATTGGTAATTTTACTACGATCTGAGGATTAAGTGCAGCTAGTTGCTCACCTTCTTTAATCATCCCTTCGTAATCTACAGAAATAACCTCTGCACTTACATCACCTTCTACTATCTCACAGATAGCTTTGTAGTGATTTAAAATGTTTTCAGCTCCTGTGATTCCTTCTTTAGCCATTAAAGAAGGGTTAGTGGTAACACCATCTAATACCCCCAGTGCCTCAGCTTCTCTAATTTGATCCAAATTAGCTGTGTCAATAAAAAACTTCATAATCTATATTATTATATTATGTTATGTTGTAACCCAAAAGTACGATATATATTCATCACTAGAGCGATTCTTAGAGAGTTTTTATAACAATACTTACACCTCTAATCCCTATTCACTGAGTCCCAAATAGTAATGATTTTCCCTTTATTAGCCTTTAATCTTGTAGTGATTCATCAGCATCTTCTCATACACCTTCCCTGGTAGTATTTTTTTGAGGATTAATGAGAACTTCTGCAAAGGCTCCCCTACTTTATACCTCACTTTTGGCTTAGGTGTATTGATCACTTTATGAATAGCTTTAGCCATCTCTATTGGATCTCCACCACTGTCTACATGCTCATCCATCATGTCTAATGACATTTGGTAAACTTCTTTATAAGCCGAATGGTCTAATACAGGAGCATGATAGCGACCTGCAGCAATATTAGTTGCAAAATCACCAGGTGCTACATTAGTCACTTCTACATTAAAGGGCTTTAACTCCATTCGCATAGCTTCTGTAATTAACTCAAGAGCACCTTTAGAAGAAGAATAGATCCCTCTAAATGGCAATCCCATATATCCTGCTATCGAAGTAACATTAATAATTAAACCTTCTTTTCTAGCACGCATATGAGGTAATACAGCTTTCATAACTTCAATAGGCCCAAATACATTCGTTTGGAAGTTATTTAAGATTTGATCAGCAGGGATTTCTTCAATTGGTCCTGTGATTCCTACACCAGCATTATTGATTAATACATCTATTTTTCCTTCTATCGCAATGACTTCTTCTATAGCAGATTGAATACTAGCCGTATCGCGTACATCTAAGCGTACTAAAGGAATTGTTGAATCTACTACTCTCTCAGGATTTCTACTTGTTCCATATACTTTACACCCATGTTGTGTCAAATATTCTCCTACACTCCTACCTATACCAGAAGATCCTCCTGTAATAAAAACGATTTTACTCATTGTATTTCTTGATTTAGAACAAAGATAAAAATATTCAATGAAGAATACTTACTGTCGCTTTGTTGTTTTCTTTTTCTATTCCCCCAGAACCACCACACCTCCTGTTCCCCGTTCCCCGTTTCCTGTTCCCCGTTTCCTGTTCCCCGTTTCCTGTTCCCCGTTCCCCGTTCCCTGTTCCCCGTTCCCTGTTCCCCGTTCCCTGTTCCCCGTTCCCTGTTTCCTGTTCCCTGTTCCCCGTTCCCTATTCCCTATTCCCTGTTCCCTGTAAACTGTAAACTGTCAACCAAGCAAAACATACTAATTCTTCTTATCTTTACCCCAAACACATTAAGACTCACTCATGAATAAAATTATATTAGCTGCTAGCCTATTAGCACTTAGTATGTCAATGACTAGCTGTAAAACAACTAGTTCTATTTCTAACAACCATACAGTTTCTTCTACTTATTGGCAAGAAATATCTGCTGACTCTATGGCTGTAAACCTAAAAGTATTAGCCTCAGAAGAATTTGAAGGAAGAAGAACAGGAGAACCTGGACAAAAAAAAGCGACTGAATATATTACCAACTTCTATAAAAAGAGAAATATAGCGTATCCTAAACAAGCAGATGGCTACCTACAGCCTGTTCCTAGTGCTTTTATGAGAAATAGCATGATGAGATTAAAGGATAGCGAGAATATTATGGCTTTTATAGAAGGAAGTGAAAAACCTGAAGAAGTACTAGTCATCTCAGCTCACTTTGACCATATGGGAATATTGCTTGACAAAATCTACTATGGTGCTGATGACAATGGCTCTGGCACAGTAGCTGTAATGGAGTTAGCTCGTGTATTTAAAGACCTTGAAAGCAAAGGAATAAAACCTAAAAGATCCATTCTATTCTTACATGTAACAGGAGAAGAATTTGGACTATTTGGATCTGAGTACTATGTTCAAAACCCTATTATACCATTAGAAAATATCGTAGCGAATATTAATATTGATATGATCGGGCGTACAAGTGATAAATATAAGAAAGATGGGGACTATATTTATGTAGTAGGCGCTGATAGGTTGAGTAAAGAATTACATCAAATGTCTGAACAATCAAATGCAAACTCAGTCAATATCGATCTTGATTATACTTATAACGATGTCAATCATCCTGAACAAATTTACTATCGTTCTGACCATTACAGTTTCGCAAAGCACAATATCCCTGCTATGTTCTACTTTAATGGAACACATGCTGACTATCATCAACCTACAGATACCTATGACAAAATAGAGTTTGAATTAATGAAAAAACGTACACAATTAGCTTTTGCTACAGCGTGGACTATTCTAAATGCAGAGCACAAACCTCGTTTAGACTAAATATAACGCTAAATCTCTTTTAGATATGAAAATGATTTGGATCAAAACTATAGATATAAGTTTATTTCTATTGTGCACCCTTAATCTGATTCTATGGATCATGCGTGGCTTATACGTTATCAGGACGAATACTTCTGAGACCTTCCAATGGATCTATGAAGAAGCATATACCCCGATGCTATATGCCTTATTTATCCTACCAGTCTTAGTAGTAGCAACCATGATTAATAGAAAGTTCTCAATACAATCCTTTACCTTCCTATCCTTAAAATGTTTAGTGATTAACTTCTTTTTGATCTATGTGTTAAGGTAAAAATGTCTGCTCCTTAGCAAATTTCACCAGATAACAGAAATCTCCTATCTCTAGAAGTATAAATGAAAAAGCCCACTCGATGAGTGGGCTTTCTAATATCTATTTTATCACTCCTCTATTAAGTAATAATTCTATCATCTTCTCTGTATCTTCCTTGCTAAACTTCTCTGCTTTTGACTTAAAACCACTTTGTTTAATCTTCCAATCTTTCATTGCTTGATACACAAAATCAACGTTAGTTGTTTTTAAGTCTGCGTAAATCTTCAATACAGTATTAAACAACTCTATTTTATCGGTCTCTTTATTAATAAAAGGCAAACTATAAATCTGTAACAAGTTATTTATAGCCATAACGAAGTTTTTATTCTCTTTCTTAGAGACAACATCTAATATCTCCTTTTCTTTCTGATAAAGCTTTTTTATTCATACTAAATTTGGTAAGTAACTGTAAATATACCACCTCCCCCTTGACCATACAAGAGGAAAACCATAAAGGCTACGAATAATTAAGTAAAACAGAAAAAACCACACAAAACGAATTGCAATTCGCCCACAGCGTGAATGCCCACCCCAATATCAGGTAATTTACAGACACAACGTATTACCAATTGTGCGTCGTAGGGGCGAATTGCAATTCGCCCACACAACGAATACCTGCACCACAAATACCCACATCGTGAATTGTTTGTCCCAAACATTATATGGCATATTGTTTACCCAATTATAAACGGGCGAATTGCAATTCGCCCACACAAAACGAATTGCAATTCATCCCTACCTTTATTCTTTTTATTGTGGCTATTTTATAACCTCTGACGATAGCCCCGATCGTTTGAGACGGAGATTTAAACCCTTTATTATCACCTGCCTTTGTTTTATTCTTCGCAATCTCGATTATCGCATGCATATGAATTAGGCATAATGATAAACTCATGCAAAATCACATTATCTCTCACATTTGCTGTATTCAGCCATTCATCCCTTGCAATCTCACCTATCTCATTCAATGTTACCACCCCGTCTTGGATAGATCCGAAGATATTCTCCCTATCCTGTACACATAGCGTGATAAAGTATAATCCCTCAGATGCATAATCATACCCTTTTAAGCGTATAGATCCCCTTTGTTGATAGTTATTCATCTTATAGTTATTCATGGCCACATAGTTGTTACCTAAATCACCTAATACATTGATTTTAAATATACCACTTTTCTTACTACCCTCAAAAACAAGAAAAAGCCCATCTTCACAGACGGGCTTTTTCATTAAGCACTTCGAATACCTCAAAGTCAAGAAACTTCATCGAACTAAGAATAAGAGTCTGACCTCTGTATTGAATAAAATAAAATGTCTGCCGATATCGGCAGACATTTTATTTTATCCTAATCTTTAAGATAAGTATTCATTATACATTTTGGCATATTCAACAAATCCTTCTAGTTTCTCTTGGTTAACCAATTCATCTAAGATATCTAGGGCTAACCGAATAGGATCTTTCTCAATACAAAATAGGTTACTATCGCATTCTATTCCTGCATAATTAGAGTCTCTTTTCATACCTATCGCCCAATTCTTTAAGAATAAATCTAATGGTATTTCGACTATTTCATGATTAGCCCATCCTTCTTGTCTACATGCATTTGCATAAGCATTCGCTGACCAAAAGCATAATAATAAAGCCTCTTCCCCCTCTTCGTCTTCAAAATCATTAGAATATAAGAAAGCAAAAACACGAGGTTCTTTTAAGGCATAGATTATTTCGGTCTCACAGATTCTCTTTATAAATCTCTTATACTTTGCTTCTAATGTAGCAGTGTCTTTTAACATGTTTTATTTTTTATAATATCTTAACTCTAAAAAGTCATGAACTCTTCTTCTAGTATAGAATAAATATTAAATAATTTCAAATAAAGAAGCTTTAAGATACCTCTCTTGATTAATACCTCTTTATTTCTCCGTCTATTACTCCATTTTTATAATTTACCTCTCCTTTTAATCTTCCATCCTCATAATATCCTTTCATCGCTCCGTCTAAGACACCATCCTTATAGCTTGTTTCGCCTTGTAATTGTCCGTTTTTATAATACTCCTTACTCACTCCATCCAATTCTCCATTCTTATAACTCGCCTCTACTTTTACTTGACCATGCTCATAGTATCCTTTGATAATACCGTGTTCTACCCCATTCTTATACGTCATTTCTATCTCTAGTTGCCCATCTTCATAATACTTCTTAGTCATTCCCTCCAGCTTCCCATGCTTATACGTCATTTCAATTGCAGCTTGTCCATCCTCAAAATAGCTTCTCTTACTTCCCTCTAGCTTTCCATCCTTATACGTTTTCTCTAGCTCTAGCTTTCCACTTTTATAATATTCCTTAAAACTGCCATCCAATACTCCATTCTTATAGTTTGCCTCAGCTTTTACTTGTCCATCCTCATAATAGCGTTTAGTTATTCCATCTAACTTTCCTTGCGTATAGTTTTCTTCTAAATCTACTTCTCCATTGGCATAATAGCTCTTTGCACTTCCTGTAAATACCTCTTTTGAATTCACTTCATACATCAAGCCATTACGCTCTTGAAGATCATTGATATGAACTTCTTTTTTAGCACAGTTTATGAATAAAACTGAAATAAATAAAATACACAAAACTCTTTTCATACTTACTTTCTTAAAAATCACATCGGAGAATCTATTGTTCTCAACAACAAAAATAGCCTTATTCTTATAAATAAATCACAAATTGTCTCAATCTATTTACAACCTTCCTAAACTAAAAAAAGCCCACGAATTAACGTGAGCTTTTATATTTATAAAGAGATATACTATTTCTCGAATTCTTTTAATGTTTTAGTAATAATACTTACACAGTCTAATAACTGCTCTTCGTTCATTACTAATGGCGGAGCGAAACGGATGATGTTACCATGCGTTGGTTTTGCTAATAATCCGTTGTCTCTTAATTTAAGACAGATGTTCCAAGCTGTATCACTTTCTTCAGTATCGTTGATGATAATAGCGTTTAATAAACCTTTACCACGTACTAAAGTACAGATATTACTAGTAGCAATATACTTGTTAAGCTCCGCTCTGAATAATTGTCCAAGTTTCTCAGCGTTATCCGCTAATTTCTCGTCTAATACTACATCTAGAGCAGCCATAGCTACAGCAGCAGCAGTAGGGTTACCTCCAAAAGTAGAACCGTGTTGTCCAGGTTTGATTACATTCATAATCTCATCATTTGCTAACACAGCAGAGATAGGATATGCTCCTCCTGATAATGCTTTACCTAATACGATGATATCAGCTTTGATATTTTCGTGGTCGATAGCTAACATTTTACCTGTACGAGCGATACCTGTTTGTACTTCATCTGCAATGAATAAAGCATTGTGCTCCTCACATAACGCTTTAGCAGCAGTTAAATAACCTGCGTCTGGTACATAAACTCCAGCCTCACCTTGAATAGGCTCAACTAAGAAACCTGCAATAGTTCCTTTGTTAGCTTCTAAAGCTGCTTTTAAAGCTTCTACATCATTATAAGCTACACGGATAAATCCGTCTGTATAAGGTCCGTAGTTTTTACGAGCATCAGGATCGTTAGAGAAAGAAATAATCGTAGTCGTTCTTCCGTGGAAGTTGTTCTCACATACGATGATTTTCGCTTGATTCTCAGCAATACCTTTTACTTCATAAGCCCATTTTCTACAGATTTTTAAAGCAGTCTCTACAGCTTCTGCCCCAGAGTTCATCGGAAGAACTTTATCAAAACCAAAAAGCTTAGTGATTTTCTCTTCGTATAATCCTAATTTATCATTGTAGAATGCTCTAGAAGTCAATGCTAGTGTACCCGCTTGATCAGCGATCGCTTTAACGATAGCTGGGTGGCAGTGTCCTTGGTTTACAGCAGAATATGCTGATAAAAAATCATAATATTTCTTACCTTCTACGTCCCATACATATACTCCTTCTCCTTTAGATAATACTACTGGTAGTGGGTGGTAATTATGTGCTCCGTATTTATTTTCTAGCTCAATAGCATGAGCTGAAGTCATTTTGTTCGACATTATAATTGTTTTTGTATTGTTTTTGTTCTCGCAATTTAAATCTTTTTTAGTGAAATCTAAAATTAATATTTGTTAGAATTAAGTCAAAAACAAGCTTTACTTTTGACTTAATTTAAATTTATCACGTCTACTATTCCCAATTCCTTAATAAAACTCTCATCATGGCTAACAACTACTAAGGTTCCATTAAACTCACTTAAAGCTTTAGTTAAACTCTCAATACTAATAATATCTAAGTTATTCGTAGGTTCATCTAATAGTAACACATCTATCTCTGAAGCTAAAATAGTCAGATAACACAACACGAGCTTCAGTTTCTCTCCTCCACTAAATGTACTTATCTTATTTGTCCATAAGCCTACCCCTATTCCGTACTGAAATAATAGATTGCGAAGATCCGCCAGAGAGTGTTTCCCTTTATTAGCCAGTTCTAACTGATCTATAGGCGTTAAACTATGATCTAGTAAAGAGTAAAATTGATCCAAATAGACCACCTTAGCATCTGCACGGTATAATTCTCCTGTAGTAGGTAGATAAATTCCTTGTAACAATTTAAACAGCGTAGACTTACCAGAACCATTCTTTCCTTTGAGCAAGATTCTATCTCCGCTCATGATTTTAAAGTCAAGATTCGTCTTAAATATTGGAGCAAATGCAGGAGAATAACGATAGTTCATTTCTTTAGCTTCCCATAACAACTTCCCTTTATGCAAAGTAGATTGGGGAAAACGAATAGCAAACAGTTTATCTCGTTCTAATTGGGTTCTTAATTCTAATAATTCAGATTGTATTCCCTCTTTCTTTTGTTGGTGAACATCCTGTAGCTTAGCTACGCTGTTCTCTGTTTTATTGCGCATCGCATTAATAACAATCTTTGGAAGACCTGCTTTTTTCTCTGCTTTTTTGTTCTGAGCCTTATCTTTACTTATTTGCTCTGTACGTTTAATATCCGCTTTTTTAGCATCTTTCATTTCTTTAGACAGATGATCTACTTTACTCTGGATACCTTGTAGACGCAGTTCTTTTTGTTCTTTGTATAGGCTGTAATTCCCTCCATACTTAAACACTCCATTAGGTGTTAGCTCAAAAGTAATAGGCATTAACTCAAGTAATACCCTATCATGGCTGACAATAACGATAGTACCTTTAAACTCTTGTATATACTTATAGAATAATTCCTTGGTTTCTAAGTCTAAGTGATTAGTAGGTTCGTCTAATAACAGTGTGTCTGCCTGACTTAGCATCATCTTCGCAAATAGAACCTTCGTCTGCTGTCCTCCACTCAGACAATCCATCGTAGTATCTGGTGATATCGTCTCTAATCCCCAATACGCTAATACCTTAGCGATCTGTTCTTCTATGTCCCATTGATCATTAAGTACTTCGTAGTCCTGTTCTTCTACAGAACCCGCTAGTATAGCACGGAGTGCCCTAACCTTATCAACTACCCCTACTGCTTCATAAATAGTGTGAGATTCAACTAATTGTTTATTTTGTGGCAAGTAGAATACTGTCCCATTAATATGAATAGCAGGTTCCGCTAACTCTAATTCTCTAGCGATTAGTTTAAGTAATGTTGTTTTGCCAGTACCATTTTGACCGATGATACTAACCTTCTCTCCTGCATTAATAGATAAACTAATATTTGTAAATAAAGGTGTCTTATCTGCGTGATAATAAGATAAATTTGATATAACTATGCTCATAGTCTTTTAAAATTTAACCCAGAATAAGTAATAGACCAATAAACGAAAAGTAAGTATACAAAATAGGTCTGAATTAGCGATACAATCATACTGTAGTATGGTTTTAGAACTAATGAAAGAGCTATGAAGTAGAACTGCTTTATAGTATTTGGCTGAGGCTGATTCTTGGTTTACTGCTGTGAATAATCCATACGTGGCCCGTACACCACTCCTCACGGTCAAAAAATATGTATTTACACGATACTAAGTATTATGACAACACAAGACTGTTGTCAATTTATAAAGATGATAACCACTCGTCGGACTGAAGTTTGTCCTTTTATCTATTGGTTATATATAACCAATCTTTACTTAGTTGTGTACATTTAGACTATTATTCGTTAATACTGATGCAAATGTATATCTACTTTTAGTTTTAAACAATTATTTGAACGATATTTTTATTAAAAAAGGCTGTTTGACTAAAAAGGTCTTATACCTAATTGTATAATAATGTTGTTTTAGAATGATGTAAGTACCTGTACGTAGCTTGCACTTTCTAGGGGATTCCTTGCAGTTTTCTAGCACTTTGCTTGCCTAGAAGGTGGTTTTCTCGAAGAAAGGTGCAAGAACCCCTCAAGCAATCCTCTAGCAGGTCAGAACAAAACTGTCTTTTCTTTAATCAAAATCAGATTAAAAGTTTTTTTTATTCTATGTTTACAGTCCTATAATCAAAAAATATGAGTAATAAAGAATTAACAAATAGATATGGATCACTAGCTTCATGGGTGTATCATATCGATAAACCTATTGGAAGATCCTTTGGAGATGTAGAATACTATAGTGAAAGATTAAAAAACACAGAAGGAGTAATCCTAGAACCTGCATCTGGAAATGGAAGAATACTAATCCCTCTATTAGAAAAAGGATTAAAAATAGAAGGGTTTGACGCTTCTGCAGCAATGCTTTCTTACTGTGAGCAAGAATGTAAACAAAGAGGTCTCAATGGTATCTTTAGACAAGAAATGTTTAATACCTTCACCTCTACTACCTCTTATGAAGCAATTATAATCCCTGCAGGGTCATTTCAGCTTATAACGGATACTGATGAAGCTATTGAGGTATTAAGACGCTTTAAATCAGCTCTAAAAGAAGGTGGCCGATTAATAATAGACTTATCTCCTTTATCTGCATTAGCAGAAGCTCCTATGCTAGCTAGACAGTGGAATGTAGAAAATGGAATGCTTACACTAACAGAATCTAGAGTAGAAACATCTTATCTTAAGCAGACTACTATATCTCAATTGAGGTATGAGCATTGGGATAATGAGAAAGGATTAGTTAACTCTGAAATAGATTTGTTCTCCCTTCGCTTTTGGGGAGTAAAAGAATTTAAACTAGCCTTAAGAGCTGTTGGTTTTACTGAGATTACCATCAGTAGTAATTACAATTATTTAGAAGAAATTTCAGAAGAAACACATACGCTAACTTTCGAAGCGAAATAGGTAAAACAAACAGGGAGGTTATCATCAGGATAAACTCCCTGTTTGTTTATACTAAATGCCGTAGGCAAATAATTCTTAATTTTAAATTCCTAATTCCCAATTAATTTGCGGTCTTTATCGTACATCCCTACCAAAACGCTATTCCCGTCTTCATCTACGCGTAGTCCACCATATTTAGCTTGTTCATACTTCTCTGCATCCCCCTCTTGAAAGAAGAAACTCTCTGCCCCAATATTAAATCTCCAGCCTTCATAGTTAAAGTATTTGATGTAAACTTGATTAGCTTTCTTCTCTCCCAATTCATTGACCATCTTCACCAGACTCCCTACATTATCCTTATCTAAAGACAGTAAGACATATCCACGCTTATTCAATTTGCTCTTTTCTACAGCCTCCTCAATATCGTTCACAGCTCTAGCTGATAGTTCTTCTTCTGTAGTTGTAAGAATCTCATTCTCACTAACAGGTGTTATTGAATCTAGAATACTTTGATCAAAAGTACTTGTTCTAGTTGATATCGCATAGTTAAGACTCATATAATCTCCTTGCATTAAGGATCTAGGATCTACAGGAGCTAATTCTAGCAATACGAATTGCCCCTCTTTTATTGTCTTTTCCTTTTGTAATACTGCTTTTACAAAGAAGATACCAATAAGTACAAATACAACTAGGATAATTATGTTCTTCTTATTTTTCATTTGTCTGTCCCTCACCTTTTTGAATTAAATAATAGATACCTAAGAATAACACTCCTATGCCCATCATAGATAGAGATTTCTCTAATAAAGAGATGCCTAAGTCATAATAAAACATGCCCATTGCCCAAATTAGAGTTGCAATACTTAAAGCAAAACCTACTTTATATTGCCTTTTAAAGCTCCAAAGCATCAATAAAAATGCAATACCAAATGCTGGATAATTAAATGCTACTAGTACATTAAAGATAAGGACTAAGCCATAAGCCATCACTTTAATGCTGACTTGAGTTACTTTCATTTTATTTAGTACTAAATAAACCGTTGCTACTACTAGGGCTAATATGGTAATAACTAAAAAAAGGTGAACTCCTCTATATTCACTAAAATAATAATAACCATACTTCATAGTAGAAGCAATAATCCCCATTACAAGTGTATAGCAAAAAGAAGCAGTAAAAACAGCTAAATATCTATCTCTTATCAGTTTATTTATTGTTCTTAATCCTTGTTCTTGCCAAAATAAATAAACAGTGAACAATAGTACAATAGCTAAATAAATATGATAGAAAGTTTCTATTTCTAATTGAAATAATATTACGTGAATAGAGACTAATACACATAAGCTACTCAAAAATGCTATAATCTGATTATTATAAAGTAGCAATGTGATTCCGCCAGTAATTAACATAATCAGACCTGCTAAATCTGTAGCTTCTGCTAGTCCAAAGACTAAAAAAGCATATCCTATAATAAATAAAGAAACAGCAATACTATCTGTTACAGCGCTGTCTTTACTTCTATTCAATGCAAATGAGCCTACTAAAAACAGTAATCCCATAATACTTAAAAAGGTATTATTAGAAAACAAATCACTCGATATCAAAGCAATAAACCCCATAAATAGTCCTAAACCTATAAGACTTCCTATTACTGATATTACTCTAATTATAATTGACTTAAGCGCTAATTTGCTTTGTGCCACTTGTAGGGCATCTTGCTCTACTTCTACTCCTTTTTGGATTAAAGAAGTAACTATATCTTTAAATTGATTACTGTTCATTGCTCCACACTTTTTTCTGGTTTATAATCAACTTCACAATTCCAAAAGTTCCTCCTATACAGTATAATGCATATAATAATAACGAAGCCTCATTGATATCAGCAATCTTGATAATTAAAGCAAATACAATAGCAAATACAGAAAGTAAAAAATAACTATACAACAATAAATCCTTAGCTTTTCTACTCCATAAGAAACTTCCAATAAACCAAGCGATAGAAGCTATTACTAGCATATATAACCCTCTTAAATCAGCTTTAATATAGCGGTCTGTACTTACAAAAATAAAAGTAATAATACCACTAGTTGCAACTGAAAAACAGGCTAAAGAAAGTAGTCCCGTATAATATCTATCCAATTTATAATTCGTTTTTTTGGCTAAATATATAGGTGTTAAATATAATACTACATTCAATAGTAAAAGAAATAATCCACTATAGAACAATAGTTCATCACTCGTTACTTGTAAGAAATAAAGAATCAAAGTTGTGTTAGCTAGTACAGCATAAAATAACCACTGAGGAGAGAATCTGCTCAATACTGTCCATAGTGTAATAGCTAATACCCACATAAAGAAGAGATCGTAAGCATTAGCTCCTGTCTGATACACTTGACCATATACAGCGAATAACACCCCCACTAATATACTCGCACTTAACAAACTAACTTGTCTTACCACAGTATTCAATTTAGGGTACACGGCTCCTATAACACTGATAGTTAAAAGAATGAATACAAGTAAAAACTTGATGTTTTTATGTAGATCTGCCCAATTGTATGCAAAGAAAAATACTATACCTGACAGTAAAAACCCTGCTCCTAAGGCTAGTGTCAAATACTTGACAAACTTCTGCCAATCTGTGATATTAGCATAACTCTTCTGCTCTAACAATTCTCCTAACTGAGAATCTGAGAGTGAGCTATGCTCTTTTAGAAGATATAAATCTCCCTTATCAATCTTTTCTTTCATGCTTCTTTTTTATTTTCTCAAACGTAATACAATTTATTGAAAGTTGTATTACTTCACCTTAGAATACACCCTAGATTGCTCATAGATTAGCTGAAAAAAGGGAGATACTATCACATGGTATTCTAAGTCGAAAACGAAAAAAAGACAGTATCTAACCGATTAGATACTGTCTTTTTTATAATTTCTTTTAAAAACTTATACTGTCTCTAGAATCTGAGCAGCGTGATCTTTAGTTTTCACTTTACTAATCACATCAGATATAACTCCCTCTTCATTAATCACAAACGTCATTCTATGAATACCGTCATACGTGCGTCCCATAAATTTCTTAGGTCCCCATACACCGAAAGCATTTAATACTTCTTTCTCTTCATCAGCTAATAAAGGAAAAGGCAAGTTATTCTTCTCAATAAATTTCTGTTGTTTAGCAGCTGAGTCAGCACTAACACCTAGTAATTCGAATCCCTTTGCTTTTAACTCTGCGTAATTGTCACGCAAGTTACAAGCTTCCCAAGTACATCCTGGTGTACTTGCTTTTGGGTAGAAGAATACTACTAATTTCTTTCCTTTATAATCACTTAACTGATGTACTTTTCCTGATTGGTCTAATGCTTTAAACGCTGGAGCTTTTTGCCCTACTTCTAATGTCTTCATCTTCTTCCTAATTTAATTGATTACGTAAAAATAGGAGAATTTATAAGAACTATCAAGGCATATCCTATAAACTATCTTTATCGTGTGATTATTCTTTTAATATTATTTTGCCAAATTGATTAATAATCTTGTCCTCTACCATCATCTTCTGAATCACATGTTGAATCACTTGATCCATCTGACTTCCTAATTTAGTAAAATCAAAAACTCTTCCGATAGCTTTAGTTAAATCTTCATGTGGCACACTAAAGTTAGTTTCTAGTAACTCTATTATCGCTACCTCTATCTCCTCAGGACAGATGTCTTCTATATTTCTCTTTTCTATAGTATTTTCTCTATAATGAGTCAACCCTCTTTTATAAAGATCTTCATTCCAATAAAACTCTTGATAAGAGAGCACACTAGTACAATTAGGAATCTCGTTAATCAATTCGACTAAATATGCCTGCAACTTCGTACCAGTACGAGAAATATTCCATATAGTCATCATTTTTTTAAACAAGTAGTTCTGACTAATAGGTCCTTCCGTCTGAATAATTTGATACAATTGATTCTGTACTAGATTTCTATTGTTTTGAAGGTATATTGTCTCAGAGTTACCATCCGCTATAGCATTAAAGTTAGCAGATTCATAAGGCCTTTGTCTAGATACAGCCGCCTTATCAGTCACTTCGATTAAATGTTTGCTAATAAAATCACTTGATCCTGTCTCCATCTCCACTTCTTCAGCCTTCTGATAGGTCTCATCTATCTTAGCTTGTAAATCTTGTAGAATTAACTCCTTATTCTTAAACCAATCAATCGTCCATATGCGGTATATATTCCATCCAAGTCCTTTTAATACACCAGGAATTAATAATTCTCTATCATTGGTTGTTTTTGCGTTGTAGTAATTTAATCCATCTACTAGGATTCCCATTACATACTCATTCGGATTATTCTTATCAACGACACCTATATCTAATCGATAACTAGAAGTACCAATATTCGTTTTAACATCAAATCCATTCTCTTTAAGATAAGTAGCAATGGATTGAATCAATTTATCACTTTGTTTAACAGATTCACTCTCAGCAATATTTACATATCCTTTTTCTGCAAAGTCTAAGAAATTCTTCAATCCCTTCACTCCTTCTGCATTAGTACGTCTAAGATCTATCTGATCCCCTCTAAGCGAAGAGAATATCTTCATCTCATACCTCGCTCTAGTCACAGCTACATTAAGACGTCTCCATCCTCCATCTCTATTTAAAGGTCCGAAATTCATTGATACCTTACCTTCTTCATCAGGGCCATACCCTATAGAAAACAATATAATATCACGCTCATCTCCTTGTACATTCTCTAAGTTTTTGATAAAAAGCGATTCTGAAGCTCCTAGCATTTTCTCCTCTACAGCAGGGTTCTTGATCAGCATATCTGACAACATATCTTCTATCAAAGTCTGTTGAGTTTGACTAAAAGTCACTACACCTAGAGACTTAGGTTTTATTTGACTATAGTGCTGTTTTATATATTCTACGATAGCTATAGCTTCTTTTTTATTTGTACGAGACTTTCCTTTCTCATACATACCGCCTTCTATAAATTCAAAAGTTACTTTCTTATCCAAGTCATCCTTAGACGGGAAAGTCAATAACTTATTGTCATAGAAATTAGCATTACTAAATGATATCAAACTCTCGTGCTTACTTCTATAGTGTCTTAACAAATACTTAGACGGCAATGACAGAGCCAAACAATCATCTAGAATACTTTCTAAATCTTCTAATTCTAAATTATCTTCATCTACCTTATTAGAAGCAAAGAAACTAGTCGGAGGCATCTGCTTAGGATCTCCTACGATAATAGCCTGCTTAGCTCTAGCTAAGGCACTAATAGCCTCGGCTGTAGGTAACTGAGAAGCCTCATCAAAAATAACCAAGTCGAAATGCTCTGTACTAACATCAAAGTACTGTGCTACCGAAATAGGACTCATCAGCATACACGGCTTTAAGCGAGAAAGTAAATTAGGCATCTGATCGAATAGTTTTCTCAAACTCAACCCTCGTCCTCTACTGCGAATAGCACGTTTTAGCATTCCTAATTCGGAACTCTGAATAGAGTCAAAGAATGATCTCGGAATACGACTACTTAATTTTAATACTAATTGACTCTTATTTAATTCGGTATACTCATTGTGAATATCGTGATACTGTTTGATTAGAGTCTCATATATCTTAGCGTCAAAACCACTAAGTGCAAAAGAGTTACTTACTGTTTTAATAAATAAATTGATGTGCAATATTCGCTCTAGCTCTACTTCTAGATTGTCCTTTTCTATTCTACCTTGTTCTAATAAGTCAATAAACCAATCTAGTTCAAGCTTAGTTCCCTCTTCTCTATAGACATTATAGTTAATCCAATCACTTAACTTATCAAGATTCGCTAAGATACCGTCAACTTCATCACTTAAAGGTGCTGTCGAAGAGAATGCCTGAACATCGTGGTATTTTACCATAAATGTCTTTAAGAATGTCGTAATCTCGGAGATTCCTCTTCTTACATTTTGGTTTCTATAAAAATCTAATAACCATTTATCTATTCCATAATAACCATGCTGTTGAGCCAGTTTAGAAAGTCCACTTAGGTTCTCTATTTCTGTATAAATAGCTTCAAAGTCTAATCTATCATTAGTATAGTAGATTTTAGATAGTCTATTAATATCCCTATAATTAGAGTCCTCACAGCTTAGTTTTAACCTCTTGAAGTCATCTAATTGATTAAACAGAAGATTAACATCATGCTCCGATTTAATTTTTGCTTTAGAATATCCATTCAAGAAAGACTTTACTCTTCTCTTTTTAAGCCATTTAGGCAAGAACCAAAGGTGCTTAGATTTATTCCACTCTTGTTCTTGAAGTGATAAATCTACTTCAAGTATTTTCTTATTAAATTGTTGAGTAATTAAATCCTCTATGCGTATACACTTCTGATGTAACTCCATCCACTTGTGTAACAGAGAGAATTGATTAGCATCAAAGTATAAGTCAATTAATTCATAAGATAAATTGCTCTTAGCTAATAATTCAAACATCGTCTGTAAACTATTAGCATCAATTCTTTTATCAGACAAAAGTTTAAAGTTAAACTCTGCACTGATTTGCTCATATTCACGAGCTGTATATTTATAATCAGACAGTACAGTCTTAACTGTACTCTGGATATCGTATTTATGTTCTTTTATCGTTAAAGAACGCAAAGGATGTGACAAAGGGCTCTCTATGCGCTGACATATAGAGGCAAATTGTACTATCCAATCCTTCCAACTTGTATAAGTAGACTGTGTAATCTCATTTAAATCAATATCTACAAGTAAATCGCTATTAACAGCCACATGGTTAAGCTCTAAATAGGCTATGGTATCATATAAACTCCATCCAATACTAAAACGTTGATGTAGCTGAGTTATATACTTTCTCAACTCTGCTTTGCGTTGATCTATCCTATTGGAAGCTTCCTTGAAGTCATAGTTACCCTTATATTTTGGCACTTCTAATGTAGCTTCGAACTGCGCTAATACATCAGATTTACGTGTTTTATTAGAATGCAATTCCAAACAGAATGGTCCTAGTCCTATCTTTTCTAATCGATGGTGTACTACATCTAGTGCAGCTTTTTTAGCAGCTACAAATAAGACCTTTTTACCATTTGCTAATGCATCTGCAATGATATTAGTGATCGTCTGAGACTTACCAGTACCTGGAGGCCCGTGTAAAACAAAACTTTTATTAGCATGTGCATTTCTAACTGCTTCTAATTGAGAATTATCAGTAGAGATAGGTAATGTCAATTCTGATGATGTCAATTGTTCTAACTCATCATCATTACTATCGAGTACTTCTATTGATTCTGACAAGCTACCATTCAATAAACTATTAACAATAGAGCTCTTTTGAATCTCATCTGCATACTTAGAAATATCTTGCCATAAAATCAATTTATTAAACGAAAAAGTCCCTAAGATAATCTGATCTAATACATCCCAACCTTTTAAATCTATTATCGTCTTTCTAACTAAAGCAAGAACTTTAGGTACATCAACACCTAAATCATCCATCGGCAAATCTTCTAGGGCAGTCATATCAAGTTTAAACTCTTGACGTAAATACTCTAACAACGTGATATTAATCATCGTCTCCTCGTCTCTCCCTCTTAGTACAAACTTAGAGTTAATAGACCTCCTATTAAGCTCCACAGGCACTAATAATATAGGGGCATATCTTACTGTTTTCTCAGATTTGGGTTCATACCACTTAAGCAATCCTATCCCTAGATATAGGGTACTCTTACCATTTTCTTCTTCAGCTAATTTAGAATTTCGATATAGATTAACTAAGATATTATCTAAGTCATGTTCATTGTAGTAACTATATAGTCTATTATTCTTAAACTCTGAATTTACTACTTCGAATAGCTCTTCTGATGAATGTAATGGTGGATAATATAGATTGTACTTATTTAATATCTCTTGCTGGCTACTTCCTTGTATAGTATACGCTTTACCTTCCGCTAAAGAATCTTCTAAATCACTTACATTTACATCGATTAACTGTAGAACACTCTTAGTAAATCGAGTGTTTAAAAGATTGTTTCTAAGGGATAAATCTAATAGCTTCCTCTCCCAAATACGTTGTTTAGATAAAACAGTTCCTTCTCCTAGTTCTAAATCACTAAAAGCATTAGACTGAGCAAATCGCTTATCTATACTATCTTTTTTTCTACTAATTTCAAAATCGTGGTTCTCAATAAACTCTCCACTACTCTTTCTATATACTGGTAAAGGTAATACATTATTGATGCGAGAAGTCTTAACGTCAATAGACAAGATAAAATCAGAAGCTTGTAACAGCTGAGTTTCTGCAGATGCCATTGCTTCTTTAAGTGTAAAAGTAGCCCCCTTACAGACCATGGTAGATTCTATAACGATAAGTTCGCTGATACTCGTTGCTGCACGTTTAGTAATCGCTGTCTGGTCATAATTAACCATAGAATCAAATCTATCATCTACTAACCAAACACCGACAAATATATGCCCTCTTGTCAGAATAAGAATAGGATTTAAATCTATTGCTTCTAAACATGCTGCAAAGAGCAATGTTATATCCATACAGTTACCAAACTTGGTCTCTATCACTTGATCTAATAATCGAATACGCTGGCCTGTTCGCTCATAACTTGGTGGCAAAGCACTATATACTAAATCCATACTTTGTATAGATCGATAAATAGCAGATACCATCTGTAATACGCGTTCACGACTACCTGACTGATATCCTTCGAAGGAAGGAACTAGTTTATTCTTCTCTAATATTCTAACAGCATTAGACTTAATAGGGTAAATAGCATCATGATTAGGTAAGATATACGACGCTAGTAATTGTGGAAAAAGCTCCACTCCTCCAAAGTAATCTATAGGTAACACCTCTATTTGGAAGAAAGTCTCTGCTAATACTTCGTCATCTAACTTTAAAGCTATCTGAACCGTATCAATATCTTTCTCTACTACATTACGTATAAAATGTAGATTATATTTAAAATCAAACTTCGTTATAGTATAGGCAGTATTAGTCTCTAAGCGTTCAATAGGCACAACATTATCCTCAAAAAAACCTAGTTGCGATGAGATGTGAACTTTAACCCCTTCATAACTTTCTTCTAGATTATCTATTAGGATACGTTGTATAAAGTGATATTTCTGAATACAAAAAGTATAATTGAAGTAACTATACTTCTGTACTGATAATTTTATTGATGTATTTTGTTCCATAGTGTCACAATTATGTCTTCCAAAATAGAGCATTCCTACTCTACTTTTTCACAACAACTGTCAATTTCGTAATTCTTAAGAATTTTCTAAAGTAATATATTTTTACATACTAATTAACAAAATAAATAAAATATACTTTAATCACGAAAAATACAATAAACACCATCCTCAAATAGCGGTAATACTATACATAATACCATAAAACTCTTTATATATACCAACAAAAAGACGACTTAGCTAAGAAGCATAAGTCGTCTTTTTTTCAATTTATCACTATTTTTAGTTCGTAAATAACAATTCTCTGTACTTCGTTAATGTCCAAAGCTCATTATCTACCATTAATTCTAATTTATCACTGTGGTAACGGATAATATCAAAATAAGGTTTTACAACATCACAGTATGCATGAGCTTGTTGTTCAACATCCTCTATTAGATTCGCTTTTTTACGCTCATTTGTCATCTCAGTAACCTTAGCATTAATTTGCTCTATATGATGAGATATCTTTTTAATCATTTGTAATTGTTCTGCTGCAATCGTTCCGAAATCTTCAGCACCGAATATCTCTTTAAGACCTTTCACATTATCAATTACTAAGTTTTGATATTTGATAGCTGTTGGTATTACGTGATTTCTTGCGATATCTCCTAATACACGTCCTTCTATCTGAATACGTTTTACATATTCTTCTAGCTCGATCTCATATCTAGCATGCATCTCTATACTAGTCATCACTCCCATCTCTTCAAAGATTGAAATCACTTTAGGGTCTTTCTTAATTCTTAAAGCAGAAGGAGTTGTCTTATTATTACTCAATCCTCTTTTTACTGCTTCTTTTTCCCATTCATCACCGTATCCATCACCTTCAAAAAGGATTCTCTCGCTATCTTTAATATATTCTCTTAATACATTGAAGATTGCCTCATCTCTTTTTAATCCGTCTTTTTCTACTAGTGCATCCACTTCATTTTTAAAGTCTCTAAGCTGTTTAGCTACTATTGTATTTAATACAGTCATCGGTCCAGCACAGTTAGCTGTAGATCCTACTGCTCTAAATTCCCAT
Source organism: Myroides sp. C4067 (assembly GCF_038039665.1). Taxonomy (NCBI): domain Bacteria; kingdom Pseudomonadati; phylum Bacteroidota; class Flavobacteriia; order Flavobacteriales; family Flavobacteriaceae; genus Myroides; species Myroides sp. C4067. The sequence continues at coordinate 182,554 of NZ_JBBPHJ010000004.1, read as the reverse complement.
TTATTACCTGTAAAAGCGAATGGAGAAGTTCTATTTCTATCTGTATTATCTAATAATACATCTGGAATTTTTCCAACTACATTTAATTTAAGATCTGTTTTTTCTTCTGGAGAAAGTTTACCATCCGTCACCTCTTTCAATTCATTAAGAACCTTAGTCAATTGTTGTCCAATAAATACAGACATAATTGCCGGTGGTGCTTCATTCGCTCCAAGGCGGTGATCATTACTTGCAGAAGCAATAGCTGATCTTAAAAGCTCTTCATTATCGTTTACAGCTTTAATCGTATTGATAAAGAAGGTTAAGAACTGTAAGTTGCTCTTAGGTGTTTTACTAGGACTCAACAAGTTCACACCAGTATCAGTAGCCAATGACCAGTTATTGTGTTTACCAGAACCATTAACTCCTTTAAATGGTTTCTCATGGAATAATACTTTAAAGTGATGCTTCTCAGCTACCTTTTTCATTACATCCATTAATAAAGAGTTGTGATCCACTGCTAAATTAGCTTCCTCAAATATAGGTGCTAATTCAAACTGATTAGGAGCTACTTCATTATGTCTAGTCTTAACAGGAATACCTAATAAGATACAGTGATTCTCTAAATCATGCATATAATTCAGTACTCTAGTTGGAATAGAACCGAAATAGTGGTCATCTAATTGTTGTCCTTTAGCAGCTGTATGCCCTAATAATGTTCTTCCTGTAGTAAGAATATCAGGTCTAGAAGCAGCTAAAGCACTATCTACTAAAAAGTACTCTTGCTCCCACCCTAAAGTAGTCGTTACTTTCTTTACATTTTTATCAAAGAATTTAGCTACTTCAGTTGCAGCATCATCTATTGCATTAAGCGCTTTTAATAAAGGAGTTTTATTATCTAAAGCCTCACCAGTATAAGAGATAAATACAGTAGGAATACATAATGTAGAACCAAAGATAAAGGCAGGAGATGTAGGATCCCAAGCTGTGTACCCTCTTGCTTCAAATGTATTTCTAATTCCTCCGTTAGGAAAACTAGATGCATCTGACTCTTGTTGTACTAATTGACTACCATTAAATTTTTCAACAGGATCACCATCAAAAGACGTCTCAAAGAAAGCATCATGCTTCTCTGCTGTCGTTCCTGTCAGTGGTTGAAACCAGTGCGTATAGTGACTTACTCCTTTCGATAGAGCCCACTCTTTCATTCCCAATGCAATGTACTCAGCTAATCGACGGTCTATTTTAATTCCTAGTTGTGCATTCTTAACTGCCTGATAAGCTTCTGGAGTTAAAAATTGTCGCATTGACTTGTCATTAAATACGTGATCACCAAAGATCAATGATTTTCTACCCAGTTCTTCTACCTTTACAGCTTCTCTAGATGCTGCTTTTTCAATTGCTCGAAAACGAAATGTTGACATAATTAATAGTTTTTGAAGGGACACCCCCTGTTTTATGAGTACAAATTTAAATAAAAGTCATTAAAAACAACACACACCCCCTATATTTTTGTAATATTTTTTAAAAAAGTATACTCAAGAGCACTCCCTCCCCCTTATATTTTTACCTATAGAAACAAAAAAAGGTAGAAACTTAGCGCCTCTACCTTTTAAATATTATTTTCTAGTACTTCTTAACTACTTTTACATCTTCTAAATTATACTTGCGTACAGCTTCTTCGTATGATAAGGTAGTAGCACCTTTAGTTGATACATTTAAGCTATTATTTCTTATTTTTGGGTCAGCCCCTGGAATATACATAATTCTAAATACTTGATTTCTCAAAACACTAGGAGTAGTATTATTTCCATTAAAATTAATTAATGGTGCATTAGCTTCTGCTATAATATCCACTTGGTCTGGGCTAAAAGCATAACTGTATTCTAAATCTTTCTCTACCCCATCTACTTTAGTATAGAATTTTTTAGGTAGTGCATACCATCTTGGTTCTTTACTACTAGAATCTACATCCTTAATGAATACTAAAATAACATCTCCTTTAAACAATTCCACAGGATGTTTAACAGGGAGTGTTAAATAACTATCATTTAAATTTTTATCAAAACTTAGGGTTGTCTCCATTACATAAGGAAATTCCCCAACTCCTGGAGGTCCTGGAGGTCCTTGTGGTCCAGTAGACCCTTCACACCCAACTAATAGTGATGTAGCTACAAAGGCAAATAGCATTGCAATTTTTTTCATAATCTCTTTTATTTATTACTTGCAAAATATGGATTTTTTACAACACCCAATAAACTTTATCAAATAATTATACTTATTTATCGTGTAATCTCTTTCGAACTTCTTCTTGAATCCTTTCATATTGCTCTAACAGCTCTTGATCAACCTTTCCTGAATATTTTTTTATCCTTCTCAAGAAGAAACCAAACAATAAACTGTAAACTCCTAATAATATGAATGAGAATGCTGTCCAATATACAATGGTAAATGCACCAAACTCAAGATTCCATAACATACAGAATGAAAATACTAACCCAAGTAAAGCAAAAACAAATAAGCTAGTCCATGATTTTACACCGTAGTTTTTAAGGTCAAAAGCTGTTCCCATTCCTCTAATAGATCTAAACATTAATCCAAAACCAACATAAATAGGAAGAACTACTGCCGATAACGTAGGCGTTCCAATTAAAATAACACCTAATACCACATCTATAATTCCTGAAAAAAGCAACCATCCCCAACCATCAAGTTGATCATGATTAGAAAAAGCAAAGATAATCTCTGAAATACCAGCAATTAAAAACATACAACTAAAGATAATAGTTAGTGAAGCATATGCTGTAATAGGAGTACTAAACATATATATTCCTCCTATTATAAAAAGTATACCAATGATTACAGGTATATACCAGTTCTTAATTCGATCTTTTACAGTTTTTACAAATGAATTAGCCATATCTCTTTTTTTAAAGTTTACATCTAATTTATACATTTTTAACGGCATTCAAAAATTTAAAAGTGTAACTTTGATTTGAATCGTGTAAATATTTAACTAAATAACACTAGTAAAGTCCTTTTCTATGATAAAAAGAATTTATCTCCTTTTACTTTGTTCTACTTCTATCAGTTTTGCACAAAACTTAAAGCCTATAGCTGATAAACAAGAAATATACAATAGCTTACAACTAGCTACTGATATACACAAAGCTTTCCCCACAGATTCACTTTATAATCTTACTGGTTATAAGAATACGTATAGATCACCAGAAATGGGGTTAACCAATATGTGGGCATTATACCACAATGATAAAACAAATACTGTAGAAATAGTTATTAGAGGATCTGTAAACAAGGGAGCTAGTTGGTTAGCTAATTACTATGCAGCTATGATTCCTTCATCAGGAGAAATACAGTTAGATAATACTAAAAAAGTTAGTTACAAACTATCTCAAGATGAACGAGCTACTGTTCATGCAGGATGGACTATAGCCTCTCTGTACTTAATGGAAGATATTAAACCTAAGTTGGATAGTCTAGTTCAGAAAAACCATAAAGACTTTATCATCTCTGGTCATAGCCAAGGTGCTGCTATAGCTTATCTAATAACAGCAAATCTAATGAATCAACAACTAGAAGGAAAATTACCAAAAGACTTACAGTTTAAGACTTATGCGATTGCACCTCCTAAACCTGGAAATCTTTACTTTAGTTATCAATATGAGAAACTAGCTAAAAGTTGGAGTTACTCTGTTATTAATACCCAAGACTGGGTTCCTGAACTTCCACCAACAACACAGACTTTTAGAGACTTTAACGAAATTAGCCCTTTAGCGGATCATGAGGTAAAAAAAGCATTAAAAAAAGTAACTTGGCCTAAGAGAATGGTTGCTACTAGTATTTTTAATGGTATAAAAAAGCCTACCGAAAAAAGTGTCAAGAAATATAACAAATATCTAGGTTCCTTTGTCTTTAACCTAATTCAAAAACAATTACCAGAATTAGTAGAGCCTAAATATGTTCTAAATAGTAACTATGCGAGATGTAGTAACCCAATTATATTAGATGGACTCAAGGATACAGAATATCAAATCAAGTTTCATAAACCTGAAAATATAATGTCACACCACTTACCTCCTGCTTACTTATACTTATTAGATAAAGAATAAAAAAAGAGACTCTTAATAAAGAGTCTCTTTTTGAAATAAAACAATTTTTCAATTGCTATAGTTATAGTTTGGTTAGGGTTCTAAATCAATACTTACTAGTAAAAAGACATAACTATTACTTATTTTGTAAGTGCATTACAATATACATAAGATTTTTATTAGCACAAATACTCCTATCATTAAAATGGATTATTTTTTTATTCTGTTAATTTACATTATTAAACACAAGCTAATAAATTATTCATTAAGAACATACTTAATTTTTAACCTTCAATTAAGTATAAATTATGATATCAAACCTAAATATACTAAACAGAAGATCTCTTATAAAAGAGATATTTAAAAAAAGCTGATGAGTAATCAAGAATATTGAAAATACAGCAAAAATATTTTTAAACAAAAAGGCCTATACATGATGTATAGGCCTTCCTTATTTGTTTTATTTTAGAATAGAATTATCCTAAAACTTCTTTTACTTTTTTACCGATCTCAGCAGGAGAATCAACAACATGGATTCCACATTCGCTCATGATACGTTTCTTAGCAGCAGCTGTATCATCAGCTCCACCTACGATAGCACCAGCGTGTCCCATTGTTCTTCCTTTAGGAGCAGTCTCTCCAGCGATGAATCCGATAACAGGTTTTTTATTACCATTTTCTTTAATCCAACGAGCAGCATCAGCTTCTAATTGACCACCAATCTCACCAATCATAATGATTGCTTCAGTTTCTGGATCAGCCATTAATAATTGTACAGCTTCTTTAGTAGTTGTTCCAATGATTGGGTCTCCACCAATTCCGATAGCTGTTGTAATACCTAAACCTTGTTTTACAACTTGATCAGCAGCCTCATAAGTTAAAGTTCCTGATTTAGAAACGATTCCAACTGTACCTTTTTTGAATACGAAACCTGGCATAATACCAACTTTAGCTTCACCTGGAGTAATAACCCCTGGACAGTTAGGTCCAACTAATCTACAATCTCTACCTTTGATATAGTCGTAAGCTTTGATCATTTCCGCTACTGGAATACCTTCTGTAATACAGATAATAACTTTGATCCCTGCATCAGCAGCTTCCATTATAGCGTCAGCAGCAAATGCTGGTGGTACGAAAATAATAGATGTATCAGCACCTGCTTTTTCTACAGCTTCTGAAACTGTGTTGAATACTGGACGCTCTAAGTGAGTAGTCCCCCCTTTTCCTGGAGTTACACCACCTACTACGTTTGTTCCGTACTCAATCATTTGTGAAGCGTGGAATGTACCTTCACTTCCAGTAAATCCCTGAACGATTATTTTTGAATCTTTATTTACTAAAACACTCATGATCTTGTTTTTATTTATTTAAACTTACTTACACAAAAATAAACAATTCTAATTACTATTAAAACTTTTTACCCTCTTATAAATAAGATTAATTGATTAATTAATAACATTCTTTGTTTTCAATCTCAAGAAACCTGATTTATGTCAGACACGAATGTCAAATACTATAAATGCTTAGTTTTCTCTACTAATTCTGGTATTCTCTTAATACTAGCTAGTTGCTTTAATTTATCTCTTGATTCCTCTGCAGGATACCCAAAATAAACTTTACCTCCAGCTAACGATTTAGATACTCCAGATTGAGCTAAAACAACAGCTTTAGTTCCAATAGTGATACCACTTGTAGTACCTACTTGTCCCCATAGCGTTACTTCATCTTCTATGACCACACAACCAGCTATACCACATTGAGCCGCAATTAAAGAACGTACACCTACCACAGTATCATGTCCAATATGAACTTGATTATCTATTTTAGCACCTTCTTTAATAGTAGTATCTCCTGTCACACCTCTATCTATAGTACATGCAGCACCGATACCTACGTTATCTTCGATAACTACTCTACCACAAGATACTAATGGATCAAATCCTTCTGGTCTCTTTTTATAGTAGAACGCATCAGCACCCAGTATAGCTCCAGCATGAATAACTACATTATCCCCTATAATAGTTCCATCATATAAAACTACATTAGGGTGAATAACACAATTTTTACCAATCACTACATTATGACCAATGAATACATTAGGTTGAATGATTGTTCCTTCCCCGATAATAGCATCTTTAGCTTGAACCTCAGTTGCTGGTTTAAACGGGTTAAAGAACTTAGATAATTTATTAAAATCTCTAAACGGATCATCAGATATTAATAAAGCCTTACCCTCTGGGCACTCTACATCTTTATTAATTAAAATGATTGTCGCATTAGAGTTTAACGCTTTATCATAATATTTAGGATGATCCACAAAAACGATTTCACCTTCTTGTACAACGTGAATTTCGTTCATTCCATAAACTGGAAAATTAGCATCACCTACAAACTTACATCCAATAATCTCTGCTATAGTCTGTAAATCTTGAACTTTTGCAAAACGCATCTCTCTTCTTCTAAAAAGTGATTACTCCTTGATACGCTCCATATAAGCGCTGTTTGATGTATCAATCTTAATTTTATCACCTTCGTTGATGAATAAAGGTACATTGACAATAGCACCTGTTTCAACAGTAGCAGGTTTTGTAGCATTTGTAGCTGTATTTCCTTTTACTCCTGGCTCAGTATAAGTTACTTCTAGAATTACAGAAGCAGGCATATCTACTGCTAACGGTAATTCAGTCTCTGAATTAATTTGAACCATTACAGTTTCTCCTTCTTTTAATAAGCCTGGAGCATCTAATACGTCTTTTAAAAGCGTAATTTGCTCATAAGTCTCAACATTCATAAAGTGGAACTGATCTCCCTCTGGGTATAAATATTGGAATTTATGTGTTTCTACTCTTACAGTATCGATTTTGTGACCAGCAGAAAAAGTATTCTCTAATACTCTTCCATTAGTAACGCTTCTCATTTTAGTTCTAACAAATGCAGGCCCTTTTCCAGGTTTAACGTGTAAAAACTCAACAATTTTATAAATATCATTGTTGTATTGGATACATAAACCATTTCTAATATCAGCTGTTGTTGCCATTCTTTTATTTTATTTAGTATTACTAATATATTCCTGAATATCCTCTCATAATTCCTCTTGATGAATTACGGATAAACATTAAAACTTCATCTCTTTCTGGAGTTGCTTCCATATCTGCCTCTATAATTTCAAGTGCTTGACTTGTATTATAGTTCTTTTGATATAAAATACGATAGATCTCTTGAATCTCTCTGATTTTTTCTGGAGAATATCCTCTTCTTCTCAATCCTACTGAGTTAATACCAGCATAAGAAATAGGTTCACGTGCTGCCTTAATATAAGGAGGAACGTCTTTACGTACTAATGTACCTCCAGTCACAAATGAATGTGATCCGATAGTACAGAATTGATGTACAGCAACTAATCCTGCTAATACAACATAATCTCCTATAGTAACGTGTCCAGCTAAAGTACTAGAGTTAGAAAAAATACAGTTATTACCAACGATACAATCGTGTGCAATATGACTATACGCCTGAATTAAACAGTTATCACCGATAACAGTTTTATATCTATCTTTTGTTCCTCTATTGATTGTTACACATTCTCTAATAGTTGTATTATCCCCTATCTCTACTGTTGTAACTTCTCCTTCGAATTTTAAATCTTGTGGTTCTGCTGAAATAACTGCTCCAGGAAAAATCTTACAATTCTTTCCGATGCGAGCTCCTTCCATGATAGTAACATTTGATCCTATCCATGTTCCTTCCCCTATTTCAACATTATTATGAATGGTTGTAAAAGGTTCTATAACAACATTTCTAGCTATTTTAGCTCCAGGATGTACATATGCTAAAGGCTGATTCATATTCTTAGTTATTTGTTATTTTTGAAATCTGAGCCATTAATTCAGCCTCAGCTACTAATTTTCCATTGGCATACGCATACCCTTGCATATGGCATATCCCTCTTCTTATCGGTGTAATAAGCTCTAATTTAAACACTAAAGTATCACCAGGGTGTACTTTGTTTTTAAACTTCACATTATCCATTTTCATAAAATAAGTAAGATAGTTCTCTGGATCTGGTACAGTACTCAGAATCAAGATACCTCCTGACTGAGCCATTGCTTCACAGATAAGAACTCCTGGCATAACTGGTGCACCAGGGAAGTGTCCAACGAAGAATGGTTCATTCATCGTTACATTCTTAAGTCCTACTACGTGCTTATCAGACATCTCTAAAATCTTATCTACTAATAAGAATGGAGGTCTGTGAGGTAATAAAGCCATAATTTTATTTACATCCATTAATGGTTCTGCATGTAAATCATAAGATGGAACTTGGTTACGCTTTTCATTGCGAATAATCTTAGACATTTTCTTAGCAAAGTTAGTATTCACTGAATGTCCTGGTTTATTTGCAATAACTTTACCTCTAATTCTTGTTCCTATTAAAGCTAAATCTCCGATTACATCAAGTAATTTATGACGTGCAGCTTCATTAGGATAATGTAATGTTAAGTTGTCTAAAACTCCATTTGGCTTAACAGCAATCTCTTCTTTGCCAAATGCTTTCTTAAGGTGTTCCATTGTTTCTGGAGATATATCCTTATCTACATAAACAATAGCATTATTTAAATCTCCTCCTTTAATCAATCCGTTAGCAAGTAATGCTTCTAGCTCGTGTAAGAAACTAAAAGTACGTGCTTCAGAAATCTCTTCTTTAAAGTCAGACATTGATTTCAATGTAGCATTCTGTGTACCCAATACTTTAGTACCAAAATCAACCATTGCAGTCACTTGGTAACTATCAGAAGGCATAACGATTATCTCACTTCCCGTTTGTTCATCTACAAAAGAAATAACTTCTTTTACGATGTACTCCTCACGTTCAGCATCTTGTTCTACAATACCTGCTTTTTCAACTGCTTCAACAAAGTATTTAGAAGACCCATCCATAATAGGAGGCTCAGATGCGTTTAACTCAATGATAACATTATCTAAATCACATCCTACAAAAGCTGCTAATACATGCTCTGTTGTTTGTATTTTTACTCCCTTTTTTTCAAGGTTTGTACCACGTTGTGTATTTACAACATAATTAGCATCCGCTTCTATAATTGGATGTCCCTCTAAATCCATACGTACAAAAGTAAAACCATTATTGATTGGAGCAGGTTTTAAAGTCATTGTTACCAATTGACCTGTATGTAAACCTACACCACTAAGTGTTACTTCGCTTTGGATGGTTTTTTGTTTAACCATAATTAAATCTCTTTAAATATTTTGAAAGGCTCTTATTTTATATTCTTTTTAATTGACTCTATGTCACTAACAATCTTAGAAAAGTTTTTAAAGTAACTATATGACTTTAAAAAATCACTATGAGGTAATGCTGGACTACCTTGTACTGCCGCACCATTCTCTAAATTCTTAGTTACTCCTGACTGAGCCTGAATACGAACATTATCACCTATTGTCAAATGTCCTACTATACCTACTTGCCCTCCTATCATACAGTTTTTTCCAATCTTTGTAGATCCCGCCACTCCTGTTTGAGAAGCGATTACTGTATTCTCTCCTATCTCCACATTGTGAGCTATCTGAATTTGATTATCTAACTTTACTCCTTTGCGAATAACTGTAGATCCTAATGTAGCTCTATCTATAGTAGACGCTGCACCTATTTCTACATTATCCTCAATGATAACATTACCTATCTGAGGAACTTTATTAAATGTCCCATCAGGATTAGGTGCAAAACCAAATCCATCAGATCCAATAATTACTCCTGCATGAAAAGTACAATTAGCTCCTATTACAGATTCTGAGTAAATACGAACTCCTGCAAATAAAACTGTATTATCCCCAATACGTACATTGTCTCCTACGAATGTATTAGGGTATATCTTTACGTTATTTCCTATTTTAACATTTTTACCAATATAAGCAAAGCTTCCCAAATATAAGTCATCACCGTACTCTACCCCTTCTGATATAACTGAAGGTTGTTCGATTCCTGACTTCATTAATTTCACTTGATTGTAATACTCTAATAATTTAGAGAATGCTTTATACGCATCATCTACTTTAATTAAAGTTGCTGTTATTGGATGCTCTGGTTCGAAAGTTTTATTTACGATAACCACAGAGGCATTTGTTGTATATATATGGTGTACGTATTTAGGATTTGCTAAAAAAGAAATTGAACCTGCTGTTCCTTCCTCTATCTTAGCCAATGTACTTACTTCTATCATAGGATTCCCTACAATTTCTCCTTCTAATACTGACGCTATTTGTTCTGCTGCTATTTTCATCGAGGCAAAAATATAAAATATAATTGAAATTTAACTTTCAAAAACGTTTTTTGGATAACAAACAAAATACTTTGTCACCACTTTCGTCAATGATTTAAGGTTTAGTTCATCTGATACCGATAACACATCTTTTGTTGTCCCATCTTTTTTAAGTATCATAATAGGCTCTTTATCTTTACTATACGCTTGATTCTCCATTTTACCTTTAAATACAAAGTATTTTGAAGCCTCATTAGAAATAGAATATTTCTTAGATACTTTATCAAGCATATTATTTAACTTTAACTTTGTTTCCTCTTTATCTGAGACAAATTCAATGCGTAATAGCTCGCGATTAATAATCATTTTACTCAATTCTGACAAAATAAAGTCATTATGGAATTGCCATGATTTAAGAGCTCCTAGAATATCTGAATCGTCTAATAAAGCGAATTTCTCTAACCCTACTTGATCGAAATCTCCTTCTTCTATCTGATTCTTTAGAAAGAATTGTAAAGACTCACTACACCATAACTCTACTCCTTTATGAGTTAATTCTTTTGCTCGTTTTAATACACGCACTAAAATTAATTCTGCACATACACTTGTCTTGTGTAGATATGCTTGCCAATACATTAATCTACGTGCGATCAAAAACATCTCTACAGAGTAAATCCCCTTCTTTTCCACGACTAACTCATCATTCACTACATTCAACATCTGAATTAATCGCTCTGAGTTAATATTACCTTCTGCTACTCCACTATAGAAACTATCTCTCTTTAGATAATCCATACGATCCATATCTAACTGACCTGAGATCAATTGTAACATAAACTTACGGTGATATTCACCTTTAAATATCTTGATTGCTAAGTCTAACTTCCCTTCAAACTCTTTATTTAAACGATTCATAAACAAGATTGAAATCTCTTCGTGATGAACTCCCTCTACAATACTTTCTTCCATCGCATGAGAGAAAGGTCCATGCCCTATATCATGAAGTAAAATAGCTACATACAAAGCATTTTCTTCTTCTTCAGAAATCTCTACATTCTTAAAGCGCAAAACTTGTACCGCTTTTTGCATTAAATGCATACAGCCTAAAGCATGATGAAAACGAGTGTGATGAGCACCAGGGTATACTAGATAAGACACTCCCATTTGAGAGATTCTTCTCAATCGTTGAAAATAAGGGTGTTCAATTAAGTCATATACCAAAGAATTTGGTATAGAAATGAATCCATAAATAGGATCATTTAGGATTTTAAGTTTATTAATGTTGGCCAATGAGAATCATTTTTATAAACGTATACAAATATAGCATATATATTAAAAAAACCGCACCCCTTTTAGAAAGAAAGATGCGGTTAATCCTAATATTTCTATAATTTTATAAGTCTTAAGCTTCTAAATCTATTTGAAATGAATTTAAGAATGCTATTGACTTTTCTATATCATAATGTAAAATGCGATCAACATCTACAAAAGAAACCTCTTCTCTATAAATTTTCAAGAAAGATTCAATGAACTCACTTGATTTCGCAGGTCTTCTGAACTCTAATGCTTGTGCTGCATTCATCAATTCTATAGCTAGAATGCGCTCTAAATTATCTACTATGCGTAGCGTCTTCGTAGCCCCATTAGCCCCCATACTTACGTGGTCTTCTTGTCCATTACTTGACACAATACTATCCACACTCGCAGGAGTTGCTAATTGTTTGTTCTGACTTACAATACTCGCAGCTGTATATTGAGGAATCATAAACCCTGAGTTTAAACCTGGATTAGAAACCAAGAATGCTGGTAAGCCTCTTAGCCCTGAAATCAATTGATAAGTTCTACGTTCTGATATACTTCCCAATTCAGCTAAAGCAATTCCTAAGAAATCTAACGCTAATGCCAATGGTTGTCCATGGAAATTACCTCCAGAAACGATAATATCGTCTTTATAAAACACATTTGGGTTATCTGTTACAGAGTTAATCTCTGTTTTAAACACGCGATTCACATAATCGATAGCGTCTTTTGATGCTCCATGTACCTGTGGAATACATCTGAATGAGTATGGATCTTGAACGTGCTCTTTTGGACGACTAATCAATTCAGACCCTTCTAAAATTTCATTAAAGAACTGTGCTGTCTCTATCTGTCCTTTATGAGGTCTTACATAGTGAATTAACTCATTAAACGGCTCGATTCTACCATCAAAACCTTCTAAAGAAATAGCCCCTATAACATCAGCTAAATAAGATAATTTCTTTGACTTTAAAAGAATATAGCATCCGTATGCACTCATAAACTGAGTTCCATTTAATAGTGCTAATCCTTCTTTTGATTTTAATTTTATAGGCTGCCAATTGTGATTAGCTAGCACTTTATTGGCCGGTTGTCTAAATCCATCACAAAACACTTCTCCTTCACCGATTAATGGCAATGTCAAGTGTGCTAGTGGAGATAAATCCCCTGAAGCCCCTAAAGACCCTTGGTTATAAACTACAGGAAGAATATCATTATTAAAGAAATCAATTAATCTCTCTACTGTTTCTAACTGAACCCCTGAGTTACCGTAACTAAGAGACTTCACTTTTAACAACAACATAATCTTAACGATCTCTTCAGGAACAATCTCTCCTGTTCCACAAGCGTGAGACATCATTAAGTTTTCTTGCAATTGAGATAAGTTATCATTGTCTATTTTGACGTTACACAATGAACCAAACCCTGTATTAATCCCATAAATAGGATCTGCTTGTTTAGCCATTTTATCGTCTAAATACATACGACAATTCACAATATTCGCTCTTGCCTCTTCAGAAAGCTGTATTTTTTGACCTTGAGTTAAAATCTCATTTAACTTCTCGATTGTAAATACATCTGAAGTAATATAATGTACTAATTCCATATTTGTATATTGGTGGTATATAAAATTTTATCTTGTAAACACTAAATTATTACCCTTAGAATCAGCTTCACTCCATGCATACCCATCTACATTAAACTTTTTTAAACCCTCTATATCATTGACATTATTATCTATGATATAACGCACCATCATTCCTCTTGCTTTTTTAGCATAGAAACTGATTGTCTTCAGTTTTCCCTCTCTCAATTCTTTAAAATCTGGAGTAACAAGAGTTCCTTTAATCGCTTTTTTATCAATAGCACTAAAATATTCATTACTAGCTAAGTTAATTAGTAACTCACCTTGTTTCATTTCTTTATTTAAAGCTTCTGCTAAAATTGGTTTCCAAAACTCATATAAGTTTGCATTTGCTCCTACAGCCATTTTAGTTCCCATTTCTAAGCGATACGGTTCTATTTCATCTAAAGGTTTTAACAAGCCATAAAGACCTGATAATATTCTTAATTTATCTTGTAATATCTCTATTTTCTCTGCTGTTAGACTATAAGGGTCTAAACCAGCGTATACATCTCCATTAAAAGCAAAAACTGCTTGTCTAAAATCTTTTTCCCTTCCAGCTTTCTTCACAAAAGCTCTCTCTTGATTTCTCTTCCAATTTAGTTCTGCTAGATTGTTAGATATCTTCATTAGAGCCTCTAAGTCCATAGGAGTTTTAGATTGTAAAACTTCATTGATTACTTTTGATTCTTTGATGAATGAAGCTTTTGTAGCTTTTTCTACAGGTACCGCTGTTGTATAATCTAAACTCTTAGCAGGTGATATTAAAATTTTCATGATTTCTTTTTTTTAGCATCCCAAATATAGGATAACTATTTAGATTTTCATATTTGCTACCCTTGTGTTTTTAGGTTTTATCCTTGTTTTAACACTTTTTCTGACAGCTTTACCAACTACATAAATCTCAATATCCGTACTAACTATTCTCATTACTAAATAGATAATAACTAAAATGTTTTAAATAAAAATTAAAACTATCACCTAAATCATATTATATTTACTAGCCATTATTAATCGCTCTTGTATAGACTTCTAGCCCCATCCAATATTTATCTCTATAAATAGTATAGTCAATATCAAAGCGATCTGTAAATAAGCCGATTGTTTTAAATACATCTCTAGATGCGCTTCTATAATCTTTTGTTGCAAAGAATAAAGTGCGTTCTCCAGAACCTGTCTCTCTGGCCACACTATGCAAGATTCCTGATTCGAGAATTAGATCTTCTATCTCATCCATTGTCGTGACATCTTGTTTATTTGGTAGCCCATCCTCACGTCCTTTATACTTTATAGATACCTTCACTACCCATGGGTAAGACATCTTCTGGTCCCAGTTTAAAAAACTAGTATTCACTACCACTATTAAGGGCTCATGATCAGTATTACTTTCTAATATAGAATAAGTATCCTCCTCACTATTGCGAATCACACTATCATACTTCTCCACAAACTCCGTTTCCCTATAACTTAAATAATCGCTTAACTTAGACACCGGAATCAACTCTCCTTCAACACCTTCTTCTCCTTTTACCTCTAAGTAATCTATCATGGTCATTGTCTTAATCTCACCTAGGTAATTATCTAAAAACATATAAAGAGCATTCCCTATTTCTTCTTCATTCTCAGGAGTACATTCTTTAATTATAAAACGTAAATGGATATAATCAGGGTACTCATCATCATGAATAGGTACAAATGAAACTGTCTCTTCATCTAGTAAAAAACCATTCATATTTAACCCTATCCCT
This sequence comes from Myroides sp. C4067, assembly GCF_038039665.1. Classification (NCBI taxonomy): domain Bacteria; kingdom Pseudomonadati; phylum Bacteroidota; class Flavobacteriia; order Flavobacteriales; family Flavobacteriaceae; genus Myroides; species Myroides sp. C4067. The sequence continues at coordinate 167,520 of NZ_JBBPHJ010000004.1, read as the reverse complement.
TTTACACTCGGTTTACAACTGATAAAACGCCATCTTTCATGCTCTGGAGCTGCTTCAATAAAATCATCTACAAAAGGCAATGACTTTAGTCTACCATCAGGAGAAATAATTAGTTCTCCTATCCCATCTTTTCCCATCCCTGTTAGCATATTAAAGTCTGGATTAATATCCTTTAACTTAGGACTGACAATGTCAATAAAATCCTCCACTACACGTTCATGATTTTCTATTGTCTTATAGAATTTTGACTCATTAGCAATAAACCAATCCCAAAATTGTTGATATTGTGTCTCTAATTCAACAGTATTTGCCTCCTTAACGCCTTTTCCAAATAATTTATCAAAAAAACCCATAACATTTCTTTTAAACTTGAGTGCTAAAAGTACTCTTTTTTCAATAAATCACAAGAAACTCTTCTACTCTACTTCTATAACTAAAAAAGCTCACAATGTATTGTTCTACACCATGAGCTTTAAAACGAATTTAACTTTTATTATTGGTCACTTAATGCCTTCATAAATAATACTATATCAGAAATTTCACTCTCTGTTAACTGTAAAGGGTCTTCTGGTAAGGTTTGGCTTTCTACTTCTAGTCCCATACCTAATCCTCCTCCTTTATTGTAAAAATCCATTACTTCTTCTAAGGTCTCATACACACCATTATGCATATAAGGACCGCTTTCTCCTATATTCCTAACAGTAGGTGTCTTAAACGAATGTTTTAATTGTGGTAGATCTGTATTAAATACATATCTCCCTAAATCACCATCTAAGACCTTACCTTGTTTATCTGCTGGTACTCCTAATACTTCTTGTTCCGAATTCACAAAAAACGGAGGAACTGTCCCATTAAACACCGGCATAAAATGACAAGTTGCACATTGTGCTTTACCTACAAATAAATTGAACCCTTTCTTTTCACGAGAAGTTAAAGCTTGTTTATTACCTCTCATATACTGATCAAAACGAGAGTTAAAAACAGAAAGAGAACGAATATAAGAAGCTAACACATTTTCTAATTGCCATACTTCTATTTCCTTTTCCGTTTGGTATACTGTTTTAAACTGTTTTTTGTATTTTTCTTCTTCGTTAAGATGAGCTACTATTTGTTTTAAATCTCCATGCATCTCATCTTTATTTGTGATTACATCAGAAGACTGACTCTCTAAAGTAACACTTCGCATATCCCAAAACTGCCCGTGATAATATGCTGAGTAATTCAGAGAAGGTGTATTGCGCAGAAGTGGTTGACCTTTTAGGTCTAATGCTGTTTTAAAAGGCTCACTAAACGCTTTATCTGGATGATGACAATCAGCACAACTTCTAAAACTATCTTTAGAAAGCTTTTTATCAAAAAACAATTCTTTACCTAGAGCAACCTTTGCTGGCGTTAAATAGTAAGTAGAATCTGGTAAAAAAGCATTTAAATTAATCAAATCCTTATCAAAAAGTGAGTTCACACTACCTTTTACCACTTGATTACCATCCTTAAAAGGAATCTCTAAGTCCCTTTGTATCCCTACAATTCCTTTTGCTATGGGATCTAAATACGAAGTAATAAAATCTAGATAATCAAAACTGTCCTTGTTAGGATTTTTTTGACAGATAGTTATAGCTTTATCTAATAATAATTTCACTTCTGGATAAGAAGCTGTATTCTGCCAATTCTTCGATAACTCCAATACTTGTTTAACTCCTGATAGACTAACGGCAGCTTCCACAAATAACAATTTACTTGCTGGAGTATCAAAACCTGTAATCCCTAAAGCTGTAATCTGAAACAACTCCATCTTTAATGCCTCTAAAACTACATCTTCCGAAATGGTAATTACTTCAAAATTCTTGCGTATACTCAGTACAAAGTTTTTTAACCTCTTTGTATCAATAAGTAGTTCGCCATAATTTTCTAGTTCATAGACAGGATATAGATATTCTTCTACAACCTGATACCCTTCTGCAGGTACATATTTATTCTCATCTAAATCTAGTTGATCTAGTGCAGGTCCATTAATTGATTTACTTGTATGAGGTAAAAAATAGGCAACTGCCCACTCTATTTTTTTATAAGCCTTTCTACTCTCTACGAACGCATTTCTAACAACAGTACTATCTTTACCTTGTTCTACTGCATCTACTAAATTATTTATTGTCGTTTCTAAACTATCTACTTGAGTCAATAAATAGTTATTATAAGTAATATTTTCATATATTTTGGTTTTGTTGGAACAACTAAATAAACAACAAACCAAAACAATCAAAAAAGTGTATTTAATTGTTTTCATAAAATCTAAAAAAAGACCTCTAGTAGTAAATAAGATACTACTAGAGGTTACAAAACATTAGAACTTAAACTATTTTTCTACGTTGCGAATAATCACTACCTGACCTCCTTCTTTATTCTTGTTCACACCCGCTTTATCTGCATCAACAAATTCATTTTTTTGCCAAGTATGCGAGTGAATATTAACAGAAAAAGTATTTGGAACACCTATCAACTCAGAGATATCTTCCATAGCTCCAAACTCCCAAGAACCAAATTTCTGAAGATTTCCAGATTGATTATAATTCTTTTGCCACTCCGCATCTTCTCTATTGTGCTTCATATTCAACCATGGTTTATAAGAACCATCAGCTATTTTATATTGCCAGATATAAGAATCATGTTTTGCATCGGCATAATAAGAATCTCCATCTTCTTGAATATATACATAATTCTCAGTCACACATAGGTTATCAGGATTGATTAGATTCTTACCAGGATCACTATCTCCCTCTGCAGCAACAGATAATTTACCTGTCATCATACCGTTTTTATCTAATACTAGTTTATATACTCTTCCCCACATCGTAAAACCATTTACAGGATTACCTCCGCTTGCTTGCCCTGTTGCAGTAAAGTAAATTTCATTTCCTTTTCCTGCACCTTTTCTATAATCAACATCTTCTACTCGAGAAAATCGAATAACTCCTAGCTCCATATTCTTTTGATTAATCTGAGCTCCAGTCATATCTTTAGCGCCTGGTATCTCTACAAACTCTACATCATACTCCATTCCTTTTTTCATATCCATCTCAGTATATCCTCCTGACTTACGTTTTAATGCATATAATTTTCCTCCTTGAAGATCACCTTTATTTCCAACATACATGATTAATTGCCCTGCACTTTGATGATTAGAAAAATACCCTTGATCTTCCCCAATTAAAACAATCGTTTTCCCATTAGAAACATCCAAAGGAAGCGGAACTGCATTCTCCATACTTGCTTTACCCAACGCTGGCAATACTCTATCTCGATTAGATTTAAGATCAGTAGATCCCATAGGATCAATAGCGTGTACCATACTTTCTTCTCCCGACTCTCCAGCTGTCAAGAATACAGGTCCAAAACCATGTATCTCTGGTTTTGCTAAAGTAGCAGAACAAAGCCTTGTAATCCCTCCTATTCCATCTACAATATACTCTCCTTTAACAGGTTTAAATGTTTTATCTAAATAAACACGAGAAACAGATTTCATAATCTCATGATTTGTAATCATCAAATATCCATCTCCTTTAGGATCTTTCATAAAACCAGCCCCATCAGGTTGTCCTCCAAACACGAAATCAGGAGATTCACTTAATTTATCTTCACTCGAAATAAGAGAAAAAATCTCTAATTTTTCAAAACCAGGCATCGCGTAAACAAAAGCTGGTGTTTTTGAATGATTCTTTAAAACAATTTTGTCGCCATTGTTTTCCCCTTCGCCACTACCTGAATTATTATCATCATGGCACCCTACTACAGACGCAGTCATAACTAGACCTAAAATCCAAGTTGGTAATTTGTAGTTAATTTTCATTAGTTTATCATTTTTTGTTGAGGCAAAGCTACCTTCACTAGTTAACCTTAACATTACGCATCAATTACCAAAATGTTAATAATTAATTAAAAAATCAAACAAAAAATAAGCTATGACTAATAATCTGTTTTGTTTATTAACTTTTCACAATGATAGAACCTAATCCTTTTGGATAAATATAGATTAACAACAAAAAAACCTTCAAGGTATATACCTTGAAGGGTGTGTATTAATTTACATAATTCAACTCCTCTACAAACAAAAAGCACTATCTGCTCCACCAATATGCTCTACCTTATGGTCATAAGTCATGAATCCTAATGCATGTTCTCTATCCCATGAACAATCAAAGAGATATCCTATATGAGGAGGTTCTGTCCATGATTCTGGTATAATATAGATAGTCATCGGTGTAATCAACATTCCGAACTGATTCTTATCTACAATATCAGGCATAAAAGTTTCTTTATCCTCTGCTTCATATCCATACTGCACTTGCCACTTCTCGTATTTAGAAACTAGCTTACTCAATAACTCTTCTAGAATAGTCTGTTCATTCTCTTGAACGTCCTTTACTATTCGATTCATTAATTCTGTTGCTTCCTTCTCATCTACCTCATCTTCTATATAATCTAGTAATACTTCACATCGGATAGCTTCTTCCATCTTAAAAAAGGCTTTCCACAAAGGTAGTTCTAACTCCATCTCTATTTCTACCTCATCCTCTTCAATAGGCTCTGACAACTGTACAGGATTTTCTAAATGTTGATTAAAAAACTCATAGCAAAAAGGAGCTCTTGTAAAGATATACTCTGGCTCTACAGCATAACACAAATTTAAATAATGCAGAGCAGCTTCTTCATATCCACACTCTAAACAACACTCTCCTTTATAATAATTGCGTACATACTCAGGATTTCTATCTTTATTACTATGCTTATCACCTTCATCAAGCCAAAACATCATCTTCTCAAACTCTCTTAATCTTATATATTCAGTAGTCATACGTCCTATAATGATAGAGGCATCATATATACAATACTTACTTTCATCAGCTAAGTTCCATTGCTCCTCTATAAAAGCAATCAAATCCTCTACAGTATCTGTATTCGTTTTTAAACTATACCTGTCTAGATAACTATATATACGATTTATTACCACTTGTGCCTCTTCCATACTATTTTTATTTTTCAAGGCTAAAATTAGGGAATTTATATTTTATTGAGTCTATAAAACATATTGCTGAACACTCAATCTTGATTATAAATTATTTGATTTATATAATTCCCCTCAATACTTAAGTTGCTATTAAAACACAAATAGTACTTTTTACCGTTCTCATAATGCACCTACACTTATTCTCAAAATGTTAGTTCTGAAGTTATCGAACTACGCCCTATCCCAATAACACCAAGGGTTTAACAGCTAAAAAAAGGCCTTTGTTCGGGCGTGGTTTGGAAGTTGTTCGGAAAAGTATTGCAAAAAGGGGGGCTTTTCCGAAGAAACACCGATAAATACCGCATAAACACTCGAAAAAAGTGACAAGTGTTTTTTAGTAATTTTAAACCGATAGTACTAAATGAGAGTTTTTAGCCTTAAAAAATATAGTACTTTTTAAAACTAAACGAAGAAGTATTTTTGCTTTGATTTATATACTTTCAAGTTAAAAAGTATTCAGACAAGGTTCTGATTTAAAGCAAAATACTCTGCAAATATACAAAAAAACTTTAACTCCTTTTGAGATTACATATCAAATCCCTTCTAGCTAATAAGGAAATGACTTAAAGAGCTTATTTTATTCATAGTGAACCAAGGAAAGATGCGTGGGGACAACTAATGATAATCTATTTAGTGTACAGTAAGTCTAAAGTTTTAGCTAAATTAGCTCCCTTATAAACGAAACTCCCTACAACTAAAGGGACTGTACAGACTTTTAAAATAAAAATATGAATACTTCTAATCAGCCTATCAAAATAGGTATTGTAGGTTATGGTAACTTAGGAAAAGGTGTAGAACTTGCTATTCGTCAAAATACTGATTTAGAATTAGTAGCTGTCTTCACTAGAAGAGATCCTCAAAGCATTCCTACTCAGGCTCAAGCAATACACATCGATCAAATCACAGAATATAGAGATATCATTGATGTAATGATTATCTGTGGTGGCTCTTCTACTGATCTACCTGAGCAAGTGCCTTATATCGCACAGTGGTTTAATACAGTTGATAGCTTTGACACTCATGCTAAGATTCCTGAATTCTTCAATACGGTAAACAAAGCAGCTAAAGATCACAATAAGTTGAGCCTTATCTCTACGGGATGGGATCCAGGACTGTTCTCTATGCTTAGATTATTAGGAGAAAGTATCTTACCTCAAGGAGAAACATATACATTCTGGGGGAAAGGATTAAGCCAAGGACACTCTGATGCGATTAGACGTATCTCTGGGGTTAAAGGTGGAGTACAATATACTATCCCTATAGAAAGTGCTTTAGATAGAGTACGTCAAGGAGAAAACCCTGTATTAACTACAGCTGAGAAGCATGAGCGTATCTGCTATGTAGTAGCAGAAGATAGAGCTGATACTTCTATCATAGAACACACTATCAAAACAATGCCTAACTACTTCGCTGATTATCACACTACGGTACACTTTATATCTGAGGAAGAACTTAAAGCAAATCACTCTGCTATGCCTCACGGTGGTAAAGTGTTTAGATCTGGTATCACAGGTACAGACACTAAACAAAATATAGAATTTGGACTAACACTTGAGAGTAACCCTGAGTTCACTGCTAGTGTATTAGTAGCCTTCTCGCGTGCTGTATATAAATTAGCTCAAAAGGGAGAAACTGGTGCTGTGACTGTATATGATATTCCTCTAGGTGCACTATCTCCTAAGTCTGCAGAAGATCTGAGAAGAGAAATACTATAATTTAATTAGGAATTTAGAATTGTTGTCTTTCAGGCATTAGGGGATAATTATGTGATAAGTCTTTGCAATAAGAACACAACGAATATAAGGTAAAGACGGAACATCTTCTGTCTACACACCGTAACCACACTACACATCTACACATATTGTGTATGTATGGTGTGACACGCAAAATATTGACGTCTCTACATTAAACAATGGACTTACTCATACTATGTCCTCCTAAGAAAGTCAGTAAAAGCAGAGTGTGTGAGAAGTATTTCATCTTATGATGACATACTTATGATTACTGTAGGGAGATAAATACGTCTTTAAAACACAGAAAATAGAGAAATTATAAACCGATAATATAAATAGTTGGTATTCTAAAAGATAGAATTATCAACTATTTATATTTATCTATTTAATGATAACAAACCCTAAATCAATATCTCCCTCACGCCATATTAATTTAGAGTTATAGTACACTTCATATTTCAATGTACTATGACCTTTCTTCTTAAACTTCATTTCCAGTTTATCTAAATCCCCATTTGGCAAAGATAAATACACAATATATCTATCAGGTGCAATATAAGAACCTCCTTGTATTTCTAGATAATATTCCGTCTTTCCTTCAATAGATACAGACTTTATTATTTCTGATCCTTTTCTATAAATAATAGATGTGTTTTGACCATTTGTATCTGCTTCATATAATACTATTTTTTGATGAGAAAAGGATCCCTCATACGTAGGGTCTAATAGATTATGTCCTTTAATATCCTTTAACATGATGCTATAATTAGTATCAACAACTGTTGGACTAAATTCATCGTCACTACTACAAGCTATTATAAGTAATAGACTCATAAAAAGTACTATCTTTTTCATCTTAATATATTTAAAATCAGCATAACAATTTTAAAACTTATAATTTAGATAAATATATAGTATTCAAACATTAAAAGACTATTTCTATAACTAGACAAAGTTTGTGGTTACGATGTACAGATGTATGAAATAGTCCCTACGATTATGGAGATGACTTATGACTACTGTGTGGAGACGAAAATGGTATGTATGTATATGTATGTATTGTGTGACACGCAAAATATTGCATCTCTACATTGATACTCTGTGTGTGCATATTGCCCGCAAGGCAGATAATTCCTAATTCTTAACTCCTAATTCTTAACTCCTAATTCCTAATTAAAAAAAGAGGCTCTCGCCTCTTTTTTGTTACATTTTTATAATGATAAATTCACTTCTTCTGTTTAGCTGATGATCCGCTTCACTACATGGTACTCCATTAGAACATCTGTTCTGTAGTTGACTTTCTCCATATCCTCTACCTGTTAGACGACTTGGTTCTATACCTTGCGAAATCATCCATTTAATAGTTGCTTTCACACGTCTATCTGATAAGGCTAAATTATAATTGTCATTTCCTCTACTATCTGTATGTGAACGTACATCTACGATCATAGCTGGGTACTCTCTCATTACCTCAACAACTTTCATCAACTCTATCGATGCATCTCTACGGATAAATGATTGATCAAAGTCAAAATAGATTGGTTGTAATTTTAGTTTCTTAAATAAATCATCGTTTATACCTACTGTCTCATATGCCTTATCTAAACCGATATTCACTTCTTTATCACCTGCCACATCAGCTGCAGCAAATACTAACTCTACTGTACTATACTCTGGTGCTTCTGCCTTAATACGATACTTCTCACTACAATCTAATGTCTCAGAACTATACTTACCTTGCTCATCTGTCTGAATGGTTTTAGACTTTTCATATAATCCATCTGATATCACAACAGTTGCATTAGGAATACCTTTCTTTGTTTTAATATCATATACAGTACCTATTATATGCTGTAGACATGCTTTCTGAATAAAAGAATAGATATCATCTCCTCCTAACCCTTCTGGTCGGTTTGAACTCACATATCCTGCATTTGTGTCTCTATTGATATAAATAGAAAAATCATCAAACGGACTATTAATAGGCGCTCCTAAATTAACTACTTCTCCTATCACTCCATTTTTCTCTAACTTAGCCGAAAAGATATCTAATCCTCCTAAACCAGGATGTCCATCAGAGGCAAAGAATAAATAATGATCAGAAGAGATAAATGGGAATGTCTCACGTCCTGCTGTGTTTACTTTCTTCCCGATATTCTCTACACCTCCATACACATCATTAGGATACAGCGCTACTCTAAAGATATCTGACTGTCCTTCGCTTCCCTCTCTATCAGAAGAGAAATACAGCCATTCATTATCTGGTGTCAACGCTGGGTGCGCAGTATTAAAGTTATCTGAGTTGATTGGTAATTCTTTTATATCTCCCCAAGTACCATTAGCTTGCTTAGTAGCACTAAATATCTTTAATAGAGACGAGTTTTTCTTATTGTTTTTACGCTTTCCTTTTAAATTAGAATTATTACGAGTAAAGAACATGGTCTTTCCATCCTTCGTAAATACAGCAGTAGCATCATTAACCTTAGAACTCAACTCAGGAGCGTAAACAACAGGCTCTCCTAACTTACCATCTGCTAAGATCGTGCTACTGTATAGTGTAGTAAAACTCTCATTCGTCCACTCGTGTAATTTCTTACTTGATAATTCACTAGAAGGACGTGCAGAAGTAAAAATAAGTTGATCTCCTATCACTGCTGCTCCATAATCAGAATAAGGAGTATTAATAGATGTATGTGTCAATTCATAACGAGCTGTACCTTCCTCTATTGTTTTTAAATAGTCCTTATTCGCTAGGTATAATTTTGCCCTAGAGTCTTCCTTTTCTAATACAACGAACTGCTCCATTACCTTCTTAGAAGCATCATATTGTTCAGCAGCTTTTAAAGTTTGTGCATAGCGATAGTAGTACTCTGAAGGAATCTTCACTGTATCCTTATCATCATACTCTCCATTAAACAGCTCTGTATACCATTTATTAGCATCAAGTAGCTTTCCATTAAAATAATATGAATCAGCTAATTTCATTAATATATCTCCATTAATATATCCTTTTTTAGCCATGCGTTCATAGATTTTTATAGCATCTATATAAGCTAGTTTTTCATACTCTTTATCGGCTTTCTTCTCAGCTACACGCTGAGCTTGTACACTAGTACTTAGCGCAAATAAAGCAATACTTAATAAACCTGTTTTTAGTAATTGTTTTCTCATACGTTAGATTGGGAATGTGGGGTTAATCACCTAATACAAAACTACATTAAGTATTGTCAAAAACACAACAAAACAGAGGTTACGCCTACAATAATACCACATAACAACTACTTTACAACTATTTATATATTAAAAATTATTTTAAAAACAACAAAAATAAACAAACCATAACTATTTAGTATATTTTAATAAAATATAAGCAACCATATACCCCATACTTTCTAATTTCGCCTTATTTACTTGGACTAGGAAGCTTTTGTTTATTCTGGACTATACCCTTCATTATCTAGGCATTTACCTTTGTTGCCAATCAAACAATAGATATAATGCATATACATTTTGTAATTCACGAAGAGTATGAAGGGCCTGGTGCCTTTTTAGATTGGGTAAAAGATCATAATTATAGTGTAAGTATGACTAAACTATATGAAAACAATATTTTGCCTACCTCAGCAGAACACATTGATTTACTAATCGTATTAGGAGGACCTCAAGATCCTATTACGACAACAGATGAATGCCCTTATTTTGATGCACAAAAAGAAAAAGAATTGATACTAAAGTGTATACTTGCTCATAAAGCGGTTATTGGTGTTTGTCTAGGGGCACAACTAATAGGAGAAGCTCTGTGTAACGCTTATAGTCACAGCCCAGAAAAAGAGTTTGGTGTATGGCCTATTCACCTTACTGATGAAGGAAAGACCCATCCAAAGTTTAAACATATAGAAAATGAACTTCCAGTAGGCCACTGGCACAATGATATGCCAGGACTTACACCAGATGCTATAGTACTAGCTACTAGCGAAGGATGTCCTAGACAAATAATAGAATATTCTAATCTAGTGTATGGATTGCAGTGTCATATGGAATTTACACCAGAAGTAATAGAATTAATTATTGCTAATGACCAAGAAAGCTTAGTGAGATATGCTAATCATCGCTTTGTACAGTCTGCTCAACAACTAATGAAATACGACTATACTACAATGAATCAAGCCTTATATACATTCTTAGATAAGTTAGTAGAAGAATATAAACAACTATCTGACGTTAGACCACTTCATCATCTATAAACAAGAAGCCTGTATTTATTAGAACACACTTCTAACTCATACAGGCTTCATATACATAGAAAGAGTCAAGATATTCTATTATCCATCTATACTCATTTCGATACATTCTTTATTAGAAATTTCTATATCTATAATATGATCAGCGATAAGCTCATCCCCTATTGCAATAGACGCTGTAATATGTGCTAAATTATGTAAACAGATTGTAACACTATATACATCTAAGGTATCATACCAATCATCATCTGCTTTTCCGTCTAAGAAAGGAAGGAAAGCGTTATTCTCACTATTATAGAATCCTATTAGCTCTTCACGCAAGTCTGTAAGCCAATATAGATAATCTATCACCTTAGACTGTGCTCTGCTATCAAAAGGAATATGGCTAATAATCAAAAACCGATCAAGTGGACAGTACTTATTAAAAATAACTACTCTCTTCTCTTTTATACCATATTGATTATTAGTCCCCTCTACGAGGGTGATATCTTCTGGAAACAGAAGGTCTATTGTCTTTCTTTCTCTTAACTTTCGAAGATCTTTTACACCAAAAATATCTTTATGAGTCTTTGCTTTCTCTGAAAAAACAAAAAGCTTATCTTGGATTTTATGAGTTTTACTACTTTCTACTTCAAGTAACAATTTATATGCAGTCTCCCAATACTCTAATAATGCATAAATATGACTCTGCAACAATAAATTCTCACTCGTTTGTTCATCTGCTTGCAATGCATACAATAAATCAAATAAATCAGACGCTAAGTCCTTAATGCTATAACTCTCTCTAAACATTTTAGAAAGTTCATTGTACTTTTTTTTATATAAACTTATACTCATCACCTTTTTAATTACGTCTATCCTCTTTTATATATTATATACTTTTATATATGCTCCACAAGAACATTCTCTTAGGACACCTCTTTCACGATTAAGTCACTAAAGTTCTCTATTTGTACTACTTGATAAAACTTAGATACTAAAACTATTCTTATTCATCGTAGAGAATTAAAAACACTATAAACAAGTAATATAGTAGATACTATATACAGTAAATATCTAACTAATAAAGTTAATTATTTTAGTACTCACTAGCTAAAGATAAAGAAAAGAATAATGACTTATATTTGCATTTCACTCTTTTCAATTTATTTAGATGTAAATTAAAGAGATATCTCTATATATTACTATGACACAGACGCTAGATCAAAAGTTTACCAAATACGAGAAATTCGTTATTTTCATATTAGCCATCACACAATTCACTGTTATCTTAGACTTTATGGTTATGGCTCCACTAGGAGATCTCTTACTAAAAAGCTTGTCTATGTCTACACAGGATTTTGGCATAGCTGTATCTGCTTATGCATTTAGCGCAGGAGCTGCAGGATTACTCACAGCAGGCTTTGCGGATAAGTTTGATAGAAAGAAACTATTATTGTTCTTCTACATCGGTTTTATTGTTGGTACCTTATTCTGTGGTTTAGCAAACTCTTATGAGACACTAGTATTCGCTCGCATCTTTACAGGACTATTTGGAGGAGTAATAGGCTCTATCTCTATGGCTATTATCACAGATATCTTTTCACTAAAACAACGAGGAAGAGTAATGGGGTTTATACAAATGGGATTTGGAGCAAGCCAGGTACTTGGTATTCCTATAGGGTTATATATTGCTAACAAATGGTTTTGGGAAGCTCCTTTCTTTATGATTGTAGGGTTGTCAATACTTATTGCTATCGCTATTGGGTTCTATTTAAAACCTGTCAGGGATCACTTAAGTCTACAACCTCAAAAAAAGGTACTTACGCATCTGTGGAATACTGTGAAAAACAAGGATTATAGAATAGGATTTATGTCTATCACCATGCTATCTGTAGGAGGATTTATGATGATGCCATTCGGAACTATATTTGCTGTGAATAACTTAGGTGTTCATCCAGATCAGTTACCTATCCTATTTATGATATCTGGAGTTACCTCATTAACATTAATGCCTTTTATAGGTCGTTTAAGTGATAGAGTGAGTAAATACAAATTATTTACCATTGCATCTATTTGGTTAATGATAGTTAGTGTGGTCTATACTAATTTTTCTCAAATCCCTTTTGCTCTAGTAGTTGGAACAAATATCTTAATGATGATCGGTATCATGAGTCGTATGGTTCCTTCAGCAGCCTTAAACAGTGCTGTGCCTGATACAGCTGACAGAGGAGCTTATATGAGTATTACTTCTTCACTTCAACAGATATCAGGAGGTATTGCTGCTGCTATTGCAGGACTAATTGTCTATCAAGAACATGATAACAGTCCTCTTGTTAATTACAATATTGTGGCTTATGTACTAGTTGTTGTGTCTACTATAAGTATTATCTTAATGAGTAGAGTTAATAAACTGATACGCAAACGAACTTTATAATAAACAAGGGGAAGTGATCACTTCCCCTTGTTTATTATACTTCAATAGCACGAGAGCGCTCTTCTTGTAGCAAACGTTCCTCTTCATCTTCATCTGCATCTATCTCTGTCACCAAAGTCCATAGATTAGAAGTTGTTCTTAAATACTGTGAGAGCATATTTTCTCTTTCTATTCTTACCATTACCTTTCTTAAACTATTAAGGAATCCATTAGTAAAGTCATCAAACTGAGCTTGATCTTCTAAATCCTTTACAATGCTGTGATATGCATCTTCTATAGGCTCATAAAGAAGAGTGCCAAGATCTCTAAGCTCTAAAACATAATCTTCTACAACTTCATAAGTCCAATCTGGCGGATAATACTTTCTCTCTCTATTCAGCATATCAGTATCTAAACTCAGTAACACATATCCATTATATGCACTACAGTTAAAAGCAAAAGAACAAAACACTTCTTCTTTTAAAGTAGATTGGCTGATTAGTTCAAGTGATTTTCTTACATAATTATATACAGACTCTTCGAAGTTATACTGTTTTTCGAAAGTTTTCCAATTAGCTATTTCTATCATTCCAATTGTTTTATTTTAATATCTCCATTTACGAACTAGGTCTTCTCCTATCAGCTCATCAACTATTTGTTCTGTCCATTGATCAACTTGATCCTGGCCTACCTCTCCAAACAAATCTGCTTGTGCAAAAACCAAACACCCTTTTAAATAATCATCAAAATGACTAAACATCTTCGTCAAATAAGGCTGACTATCGTGGTCAAAATAATAGATTTCTTTAGTCTCTTTATGAAAACAGAACATATTACCATTACCTAGATAATCACTAAAAGTAATTAAGTAAGGTAACACTGATAAGTCCTCTTGTGTGAAGCTAGGACCGTATTCTGGGTGAGGTTCCCATATTTTACCAAGATAATCTATTTCATCAAAGCTGATTAACTGTTCGCCTATATCAGCTACCCCAAACACTTTATAGAATTCCTTTAAAGAATTTGGTAAACTTGTTGCTATTCTTGCTTCTAATAGTCGTATTTCCTCTTCTGATTTGGGATCAGCTAAATCATTTGACCAATTATCAGCTAAGGACTCAATGATCAGCCTAGTCTTATCTTCCCATAAAGGATCACCTATTCTAATAAAAGGAATGATGATATCTTCCTTCTTATCTATACATAATGTTGTCATTTGGTCTAAAGAATACAGTTATTAAATAAAATAATACTCCCTCTTCGTCTCTAAACTGTGTAATCCAGCGTCCCCAAGTCTCTTGTCCTATCTCTAATTTATTACCAAAACTATCTGTATACTTCCATCTGTCAAAGATATCTTTCTTTAAACTAGCGCTTTCTCTACCAGACTTATAGTTATAGTCTCCCATTAAATCTTTTCCAATAGAATACTTAATCCCTCTTTTCTTGTCTTCATAAATTTTATTCCCAAACAAATCTGTACCGTACTCAATCCTGTTTCCTTGGTTATCTTTTATCGTCACTTTTCCAAACATATCCACCTCATAAGTTGCTGTATAACGATTAGTATACTTATACTTCTTAACTAAGTCCATTAAGAACAACTGCTGCAACTCGTCATCCTCCAGAATCCCGCTATATTCTAAGTTTAGGTACTCTTTTGAAAATTCTAATTTATTTCTATTATTATCTGAGAAATCTAAACCTCCAAAGAAGGATTTTTCTAACTGAGCATCATATCTATTATGTGAGTAAGTCCAATCTTCTCTATAATTTTTCTCTATTTTTTGAGCTTGTGCTTCTGTAGCTACAAATAACAAACCTGCTATCAACAAACTCCTAAACAATGTCTTTCCTTTCATATTTACCTTTTAGTATTTAAACCCAGATTCCGCATTAGCCAAATACTACAAAGCAATTCTACTTCGTAGCTCTTTCATTAGCTCTAAAACCATACTATAGTATGCTATACTCACTTACTCAGGCCTATTTTTATATAATTACTTTTCGTTTAGATGTCTATCGTAATCTGGATTAAAAAAAGAAGTTTAGAGCATAGATGCTTTAAACTTCTTTTTATCTTATTCTTCTACGTCAGAGCGTACATCACATATTTCTTCTACCAATTCTGGGTAAGCCTTTTGTAGCGCTGTTCCTCCTTTTACCTCTCTATTCATCTTCACATCTACATCATCATAGTTCACTACGTCTGGAAAAGACTCATAAATAGCATCTCTTATTTCTTCTGACTCTTCGATACCCGTCATCTCTTCATTAGCTAAGTCTGCTACATACAATAACTCTTCTGCATCACACTCTCCGATATCAAAACTATATTCTCCATTTACAAAGTTCTGAATATCACTACTAATTTCTTCTACAAAATCTTTACCTTTAAGTAATAACCAACATCTGAAATAGATAAATGCATCATCAGAAATCGTATCATCAAAGTCTATCACATCGTCTTCTACCTCAAAATCATTATTCAAGACGATGTACAGCTCTGCTATCTCCGCAGTGTACAATCTATGTAATTGTTGTTGCATTACTTTCTCGAAAACGATTAAATGATCTTTGTCTGTTTTACTTAATAAATCAATCATTTGATCGATGTGTTGATCTTGATCATATTCCTCCCAATCAAAATCTTTTACATCATTAGATTCATCTATAATCTTCCAAAAGAAGTTATCTTGTTCTTGTTGTGTTGCTTTTAGAATACTCATTTCTGTATATTTTTAAGGTTCTTGTTCTCTTTATAAATTTAGATAATATTATCTATTGGATTTTATTTTACTCAATATTTATTTGCCTTCCAGTTTTTATCAAATTTTCTTTTCTCAAAAAAGATATTTCCTATACTTAGTTTTATTTTATCTCTTATGAAATGCCTTCTATATTCTGCTGGTTCAAAATGATAATCATCATACGCTAGACAAAAAGCAATAAGTAATTCTTGATTAACATCATTATTGGCAATCATAAAATAATTATCAGCATAACTAATACTTATTCTTTCCTTATCCCACCAAGCGATTTGTTTCCTGTTTTCAAAAATAGAGCACTTTAGTCCGCGATGAGCATAAATATCATATACCTTATAGTTATAATGACATTGATAGTGAGTTTTCCAATAAGAGAGCATTTCTAACCTCGCTGTATTCCCATGCTGATCTGTTAGAATATATTTTGCAGGCTTAAATAGACCTGTACCTTCTCCTCTTCTAATATTAAAAACAGGAATATCACTACTCGTCGAAAACAAATTAATATCTACAAAATCGCTATCTGCATTCTGCTCTGCGTAAAATCTCTTCTCTTTATTGATAAACCCTTTGTACTTAATCAAATGGTAATCTATCAATTGATCTACTTCTATAACCATTATTCATCTTTGTGTTTGACTCTATAAAACTAAAGATAAAAAGGCTCTCAACACTAGTGTTAAAGAGCCTTTTTATCCTAAAATGCTTTATTTATTTTTATTGTTAGGTTTCCACTGTTTATCAAAACTTCTGTTTTGAAAGATTAAGTTACCTAGATCATAATTAAACACACCTTTATCTTGAGATTTATAAGTATAGTTATCATAAGCTAAACAACAAGCAATCAGCACTTCTGCATTCACATCATCATCCGCTATAATTTGATAATTATCTCCATCAAACCAAGACACTGCCTGCTTATCCCACCATGCTACTTGCTTTCCATTTATAAAAACAGAACACTTGCGCCCTCGATGTGCATAGATATCATATACTTTATGTTGGTAAGTACATTGATAGTGAGTCTTCCAATAGGACTTCATCTCTAATATAGCTTCTCTTCCTTGACTATCAGTTAGTACATAGGTAGGGTACAACAGAAAGAACTTCTTTTTGACCTTAAAGGCTTGTTCATTGGTTGTTTCTGCAAACAAATTCACTTCTGCAAACAACTTAAAAAGCTTTTGCTTTCCATAATACTTCTTTTCTCCATCAATAAATATGTCATAGTGACTCCCAATAGAGATTTTATGTTGATTAATATCAATAATCATTCAGTAAACAATTTCTAATTCTATTGTAAAAGTAAAAAGAAAAGACGCTCCAAATACTATTGAAACGTCTTTCTTTATATTAAATTAAATAACTATTGCTCTTTGATTGCTAAAATTATTCCATTGCTGTTCTTGACCAATTACTTCTAATACTTCGATTAACTTATAGACTTCCTGATAAGAATTATACAATGCTATAGGAGCAAGACGAATAACATTAGGCTCTCTATAATCAGGAATAATATTATGATGTTTTAAGGCTAAACAAATTCTATAAGCTTCCTCATGGACTAATGCTATATGTCCTCCACGCTTATAATCCTCTGTTTCATTGTTATACGAATATCCATACAGTCTTAGTCGGGTATCGATGAGATACATCATATAAGCTGTCAAGTTTAATGACTTTGCTCTAATATGCTCCATTCCCGCTTCTTCATATATATTTAATACTCCTTCCAGAGGAGCCATCGAGAAGATATTCGGTGTACCTGTCTGAAAGGCTGTTATATCAGAAGCTTGTTCGAACTCATGCTTTAGTTGGAACTGTGTTTCGTCTTTATTTCCAAACCAACCTGCAAGTCCCACTGATTTATTAAAATGTTTTTTATTGATATAAAGACCTGCTGTAGAACCAGGACCTGCTGATAGATACTTATAATTGCACCAGATAGCAAAATCTGGATTAATTAAGTCAAAATCATGTGCTACTGCTCCAATAGAGTGACATAAGTCAAAACCAATGTATATACCGCGTTTATGCGCTTCATTCGTTAGGCGTTGCATATCTAGGAGTTGAGCACTTCTGTACAATACAGAAGGCAATAAAATCACTGCTATATCTGGGGTCATCGCCTCTATCACCGCATCCTCATCAATGAACACTCCATCACTACTCTCTACTACTTTTAAAACTTCTTCTACCTTCATCCCCTTTAATGCTATCTGACTATCTACAGCATATCTATCTGTCGGGAAGTTTAAATCATCTACAAGTATCTTATAACGCTGCTTAGTAGGTTTCCAGAATGTCGCTATAACCTGGTGTATATTAAGCGTTGTATTAGCTGTAATCATTACCTCATTCTCCTGTGCATTAATCAAACGACCTACTCTATTTCCTAGATTCTTACCATAGTTAAAGTAATGTCCACTCTCTACATTCCAAATTAGAATACCTTCACTTTTCCATACCTCCATCACTTGTAACAAAGCTTGCTCTGCATCCTTAGACGCTAACCCTAGAGAATTACCATCCATATAGATCTTATTATCTGCTAAAGGGAAGAATCTTTCTCTAAATCTATATAATACATCTGCCTTATCAAGTGCTTTCGCTTGTTCTATGCCTGGTTTAAAATCTTTATTTGCCATTGATCCATCATTTTTATTAGCTGCAAATAACAACTATAAATGAAAAGGAACTTTTCAATCTGTGTCTAATAGCGAAACAAAGAATAACATCTATGTCTATTCCCACAAAAAAAGAGCAATTACTTGCTCTTTATATTTTTTAAAACCTCTCTCTGCTTGTTTAGATAAGCTACTTTCTCGGGTTCTCCTGACAAACTAATCAAAGTAGAAGTCCGTTTTATCATGTTAATGCGATGTTCTTGTGCGTTATTAAATGCAGGATCAAATGATAAAATACTATTTGGACTACTTAGATGTACTACACTTGCTTCTAATCCATCAGATTTTAAATAGTTATGAGAAATATCTAATCCTAAATAAGACAGATAAAGCTCTATCTCTTTATTCTTATACTTCCCTGTGCTTCCTATCAAGCTAAGTAGATCTATTACTTCATTAAGTTCATTTTGTATTAGTGTTTTATCCTCTTCTGTTAGTGTATTGATCTTATAAAAATACAAGATATCGTATACCAATGTATTTAATATATCAGGACCTAAGTACACAGTGAGTTTAAAGTCATGTAAAGCTTGCCAATATCGTTGTTGAATTCTTTTGATAGCTGAGGTTATCTCAATTTTTTTAAACGCTGTCGGTATTAAAACCCCTTGGTTTAATTCTATTTTCATTAAACGCAACTTCATCAGGTTATCTGAAGCTAAATACAGAAGCTCTGGAAGCTCTTTACACACCATGTGAAGTGTATGTCTACTTTTTTGTTCAAACCCCTCTAAAACGTTTAATTCAGCCTCTATCATCCTGATGTAAACTTGTTCTAAAGTATCCTCCTTTAATACTCTTAAGTTACAAGTAATCTTATCTCCTCCTTCTCTAATAATTAAAGAAGTAAGATTAATGTTCATTGCTTTTGCTATCGTAACTACCTCTGTCAAGGTAAACTCCACTTCTCCTCTGATTCTTCTATAACAGGCCTCCTTACCTAGATGAATTAGCTCAGAGATAAAATCAACTAGCTTTACTCCCTCAGGCAGTTGTTCTGAAATAATATGAATAAAATGTTTTTGATAAGCTGACATAGGTAAAAGAATAATAAGTTTTTATCATTTAGTTATACTCCTTGGAGTCTAAACCATAGCTTTTTCAATAATTTAAAACCATCTTTTCTCTCTTTTTTCACTTCTTCTACTTGTAGCTCTCCTTTATCATCTAAGTAGAATCTATAACTAAAAGCAAACTGCACTTCTTCTCCTTCATTTTTCAACAGACCAAAGCGCAAATCATTGAAATAGACTTCATCTTTCTTTTCAGAAAAAGTATAATATCCTTCGCTAATCTTTACTAAGCGTACAATTAGTGGGTGACTCTCTAAAGACTTTATAAGAGTGTGGTTTTTAGGAAACTCCTGAAAGGTAATAGGAGACTTATCAAAGAAAGAGTACTCTCCTATTAAAAAAGAATCTTTTGTTTCTACAATAGCATTCCATAGGATAGTATTCATCACTGTAGGTTTTACAGACATTTCTGTGTACTTAATTCCTTGGCGATCTAATGCGTCGGTAAAACTGTAAAAAGCGAATGCCTTAAGCATTAATGTAATAAATAGATAGAATGAACTTACATAGAACCCCATTCTATTATAAAACATTCTTTTGTCTAAATTTGACTTCTCTCGCATTGAACGCACCAAAAAGTATGCAAACGGTAAAGTGTATAAAGGATCTATCACAAAGATAGACTTGAATGCAAAAGAGTAATCAAGAGGCCAAAACAGCCTAGTGCCCCATGTGGTAAACATATCTAAGAGAGCATGTGTAAAGAACCCCCAAAAGAAAAGCCAAAACCCCTCTTCGTAAGTTACTTTATTCTTTTTCTCTATAAAATAGAGTAAATAACCGAACAAAATAGCTCCCAAAAAAGCAAATAGAATAGAATGTGTGAACCCACGATGTACTTCTACAGCTGTGATAGGATCAGTAAAAAAACCAGACAAAATATCTAAATCAGGTATAGTACCTGCTATTGCTCCATAAAGAATTGCCCTATTGCCTATCTTACGACCTACAATAGCATTTCCAACCGCACCACCTAGTATGATTTGTGTTAATGAGTCCATGTTTTTTTTTCAAAAATACAAATAAAAAGAAAAGATGCCCTATAAACCTAATCACAGCTTAACATTTTTATAGTCTCTATCCCATATAAATACAAAAAAAGAGAGTATCTAGTAGATACTCTCTTCTATATGTGATATACATTCTAATCTTAAAGTTCTTTAAAGATTGTATGCATTAAACGTTTTTTATCATTGATGCTTTCTTCTAGAGAAATCATTGATTCAGTTCTGTAAACTCCTTCGATATCATCAATCATGTAAATAACTTCTTTTGCATGACGTGTGTTTTTCGCTCTAATTTTGCAGAACACGTTAAACTTACCTGTAGTTACGTGCGCTACAGTTACGAAAGGAATTTCATTAATACGCTCTAATACAAACTTAGTTTGTGACGTGTTATGTAAGAAGATTCCAATATATGCGATGAAAGCATATCCTAATTTTTCATAATCTAATGTTAAAGAAGAACCTTGGATAATTCCTGCATCTTCCATTTTCTTAACACGAACGTGAACAGTACCTGCAGAGATTAATAGTTTTTTTGCTATATCTGTAAAAGGAACTCTCGTATTGTCAATCAACATATCTAGGATTTGGTGATCGATTTCATCTAAACGAAATTTACTCATAAATCAATTATTTATCTTATTATAATCTATAATTCTGTACAATAATACTAAATAAAATTTGGATTTTCTGAAAAAAAAATAAATTTTATTATTTTTTTAATAAATAATTAACCTCTTCAGCCTTTAAATCAATAACCTCAGTTAATCTTTTATCTAGTACTTCATCAATATTTTCAATACTTTCTTTAAAAAAGAGATTTTCTTTTATACGATGATGGACAAATTTACTCTCTTTTTTAATAATATCAACAATTATAGGATAAAGTTTAACATTATCTTCTTCTAATTGCTCTAAATATTGGATTTTCACAATATAATCCTCGTCAGTTTCTTTAAGTTTGACAAATTCAATAGCTATATCATTGAAGTTTTTACTGTTTTCTGGAATACTAAAATAGGAATCTACTGTATTATTCTCATAATTTGAAGAAAATATCTCAGAAACTACCACTAGTAAGCTTCTAAATATAATCTTTCTGCTTTCTTCTCTTATATAATCCTCAGGATAATGTCCTGCTTCAAATAATATGGTTGGTATACCTAGTGATTGACAATAATCTCCAATACAATTTATATTAAACCCATCATCAAACCTTCCTACTTGTCCTGGAATTACCTTTTGAAGTTCTTTGTTCATTGACACGATTAATTTAATAGCTTTTAAGCGATTATCGTTAATCTCTCTTTCCATATTATAAGAAGGAGCTAAAAAAGAAACTGTAGCAGGTTTCCCAGTCTCTCCTACCCCAAATATTGTTCGCTGATCATGTAGGTTAAATGCATAGTCTGGTTTATACTCTTCTAATAAAGTTCTAAGCAATTTACTTTCTGGTTGACTAAGGTCAATAGAGTCTCTATTAAGGTCTACCTGATTTGCATTTACTCGAGTATAATAATGTGCTCCATCAGGGTTCAGAATAGGCACTATATAAAAGGTAAATTTAGCATACCATTCTTTAATGAAACTCTCTTTTTCTTGATGGAGTAAAAGAAGAAAATCTAATACTGCTTTTGTTGTTGTAGATTCATTTCCGTGCATCTGAGACCACATAAAAATACGCGTGCTACCAACACCCCATGTTATCGTTTTTATCGATCTTCCTTCTACTGATTTTCCTTTCTCCTCAACCTTGAAGTTTAGGTTTAAGTCATTTAAAAAATCAACAATCATGTCAGCTGTCACATATCTACCTGACACACATTTATTGGTATAGTTATCTACTAAAAAGTTATAGTTCATCCCTCTATTATTATATGATGTTACAAATGTAAATAACTTATCTTTTACATCTGTAAACAATTTAAAGTAACTCTTTGTTTACAAAAGTAACATACTTAAACCATAACTACCATCAGCAACACTTTAGAAGTTTACAAAATTAAACAACAATACACAACCTTCTTTTTATCAGCTTATTAGGTACTATCACTTAAACACAAACTTTAGTATTGTTTACAATTCTAAATATGTATACATTTGTAATATCATAAACAATATTACATTTGTAAACACTATAACTATTTACTTCTATAAACAAAATGCTATGGATAACTTTGTAAACAGACTTGAATTTATACTTCACAACTATGACTACTCTGCCTCTTCTTTTGCAGACAAAGTTGGTGTTCAAAGGTCAAGTTTATCTCACCTTTTGTCAGGTAGAAATAAACCTAGTTTAGACTTTATTTTAAAAATAAATGAAGCTTTTCCTGAGCTAAGTTTGGAATGGTTAATCAAAGGAACGGGTAACTATTTAGAGAAAGACAATACCACTACTATCACTAAAATTATCCAAACTCCTCCTTCTACTCCAATGACCACTCCTTACTCAACTGATCTTTTTTCGGCTGAAAAAGAAGAAGAATTAGCTCCAAGTTTTGTAGAGAAAAAAGAAGAAATAACAACGGAAAAAACCACCTCTATTCACGACCAAAAAGAAGAAAATAGTACTGAAAATATTCTCCCTCATTTTGCTTTAGGATCTAATAAAGGAGAGATTGAACAGGTGATTATTTTTTATAAAGATGGAACATTTAGTCAATTTAAACCGCGATAATTCTAATCCATATCACCTAGTAAAAATTGCCGTTTTAGGTATCTAATATTTGATTTATCTTTGAAGGAAAGTTGAGCTAGAAAAAAATGATAAAGAAAATCCTAAGTTATTTTACCCCAGTTATAGAAAAGAAAATTCCCTCAAAAGTTAGTCAACAATTAGAAGTAACTTGGATTGATGGACATCTAGTAGTAGATACTAAACACACCAACTACTCTTACGGTAATCTAGAAAAAGTACTAAAGAACGGTCTAAGCTTTATAGGTTTTGAGAAAATCAAAAAAATGAACAAGGTGCTTATCCTTGGTCTTGGAGCAGGTGGAGTTCTAAAGACATTAAGAGATGAAGTAAAATACCAGAGTGCTATTGATAGTGTTGAGCTAGATGAAGCTATTCTATTTATTGGTAAAAAGTACTTTGATATCGAAAAGTACAACACTAACCACGTTATTCACAACATAGATGCTTTTGAATTTGTCTTGCGTTCTAAAGAACAGTATGATCTAATCATCATAGATATCTTCCAAGATGCAAGAATGCCCGACTTCTTATTTGAACGTTATTTTGTTGAGAGGCTACAAGAATTACTAAACCCAAAAGGTTTCATATTATTCAATACCATAGTACTGACAAAAGAAGATGAGACTCGTAATGAGCATTTTTACACTTTATTTCCTAAAGAAAACTATTCTATTCGGTCTTATCCTAAACAACAAAAGTATAACGAACTCCTTACTATCAAGAAACTACTATAACAACTGTACTTTTAATTAGACAAACCTTGTTTTTCTAATATTACAAATAAGTATCTTTGTAATCCTGAGTTTAAAAAACGAAACAAAATGATTGAAATTAGAGAAGCTAAAACGAATCAAGAAATTAAAGAATTCGTTAAGTTCCCTTTTAAACTATATAAAGACAATAAGTACTGGGTTCCTTCTATGATTAAAGAAGAAATCAAAAGTTTTGATAGAAACAATGATATCTTCAAAACTGTAGATGTTCACTTTTACCTAGCTTATAAAAACAATGAAATTGTAGGAAGAGTTGCTTGCTGTATCAATTGGACAGAAGTAAAAGACTTACACAAGCCTAAAGTGCGCTTCGGATGGTTAGAAATGATTGATGATATTGAAGTGACAAAAGCTTTAATAAACACTGTTATCGCATTCGGTAAAAGCCAAAAGATGGAATATATAGAAGGTCCTATGGGATTCTCTAATATGGATAAAGCAGGAATGCTTACTAAAGGGTTTGATTATATAGCAACCATGATAGGATTATACAACTTCGAGTATTATCCACAACATATGCAACAACTTGGTTTTAAACCTGAGGCTGAATGGATTGAATACAAACTCGATATCTCTAAATTTGACAAACCGAAAATAGACAAAATGTCTTCTCTTGTAAAAACGAGATACAATGTAAAAGTACTAAAGTTCAAAACGATTAAAGAACTAATGCCTTATGTTGATGAGATGTTTGCTCTATTAAACAAGACTTATGCAGACTTACAAAGCTTTGTTCCTATAGAGCCTTTTCAAGTAGAGCACTATAAAAAGAAATACCTACAGTTTATTCATCCAGACTACATCTCTTGTATTATGGATGAAAATAATAAAATGATTGCTTTTGCCATTACAATGCCCTCATTCTCAAGAGCGTTCCAAAAGGCTAATGGAAAACTCTTCCCTTTTGGTTTTTGGCATTTACTACAAGCAATTAAGAAAAACAGTCATGCAGAGTTCTATTTAATTGGTGTAGATCCTGAATATAGAAATAAAGGAGTAACTGCAATAATTTTTGAAGAGATATACAAGTGTTTTTCAAAACACAATATCACATTTGTCGAGACTAATCCTCTATTGGTTGAAAACAATAAAATTCAACAACTCTGGAAACAACTAGATCCAGAGATTCACAAAGAACGCAAAACATATCGACTAGATATTCAATAAATATACAAGGTTAATAGAACTCACTATTAGCCTTTTTTTAATCCGTATTTTGGGTTAAACCCGGATTAAAAGGCTTTACACTTTATTTTGAGATGATCCTTATTTGGTAAATCAAAAATAGAAGTATGAGTACACAATGCTGTAATTTCGGTATTAATGAATAAGATAATAGCGTTTTGCTTGCACTTCTTAGGGGATTCCTAGGAGTTTTCTTGGGCTTTCCTTGCCCAGAAGGTGCTTTTCTCGAAGAAAGGTGCAAGAAACCCTCAAGCAATCCTCTAATAAGTCAGAACAAAACCACCTTTAGTTTATCACTAAATACGAATAAAAAATAGAATTTTTAAATCCGATATTTGAATATTTTATCATACCATTATTTATATTGTTGTTTATTTTACTTCTTAGGTAATTGTAGTAAAATTACTTATTAATCACATTTTGGTTAATAGTAAGTATACTTTGGTTTTGTCTTTTTATCTCTCTTATCACATCATTACTAAACCCTTTATAATAAAGGTATTGCCCCTACTTTTACTTATAAAAACAAAGTGCAATTACAATCAAAAAAAATTACTTTTTCTCAATAAATATCATTTAAACTTGTCAAAATATCATATTTTTTGTATTTTTACAAAAATCAAATTTATTTAATCAAGCTTATTTAGCTATTTTATTAAAAGAGATATTCCATAGAAACACAATATTCGTTTCTATTTTTTTACTTTCAAATCAAAGGTTTTTACCTTTTCTATTTTGTCTTCATCTTTTCTGTAAAGCCTAAATAAGCATATAAACATTTTTTTATGCTTTCAATTCATAAAATAGACAAACACACCTCTACAAACGAATCACAAATCAAAGAATATGTTGATTTTCTATACCTTCATTTAGAACAATATGGAGACGAGAAACAAGATATAGAAAAAGCAATTCACTACGCTCTTTCTTATGACAACAAACCAGGTGGATTTGTATTAGTTGCCAAAAATCCAAAACAAGAGATTGTTGGTATTACAGTCTTACTAGACACCTTAATGGGAGGATTTATCCCTGAACATATTCTTGTTTATATCGCGATAGACTCTAGTGTACGTGGTCAAGGTCTAGGAGGACAATTAATAGATAGATTAAAACAAGAGGCCCACGGTTCTATTGCACTACATGTAGATAAAGATAATCCTGCTCAAAACTTATATGAACGAAAAGGCTTTGAGAAAAAATACATAGAAATGAGATTAACAAAATAGGAAGATGGCTTATATAACATTAAATCAAAGTAAATTAAAACATAATTACAACAAGCTAGATGCTCTATTTCAGGAGAAAGGAATACACTGGGCTGTTGTAGGAAAATTACTTTGTGGTGATGAGACCTTCCTCAGAGAGGTTTTAGCATTAAACCCTCAACAAATATGTGACTCTAGAGTTTCTAACTTAAGAATGATCAAACAAATTGATCCTACAGTTGAAACCATTTATATTAAACCTGCCCCTAATGGTAGTATTGAAGAAATTATTGAGTACGCAGATATCAGTTTTAATACAGAACTAGAGACGATCAAACTTCTTTCTGAAGAAGCGAAGCGTCAAAACATTGTACATAAAATTGTTATTATGGTAGAACTTGGCGAACTAAGAGAAGGTGTTCTAAGAGAAGAACTGATAGACTTCTACAGCCAAGTCTTTGAACTACCTAACATTGATATTATTGGACTAGGCACTAATCTTACCTGCATGTATGGCGTATTACCTAATAATGATAAGTTAATCCAATTAACGCTATTTAGAGACTTACTGGAACTCAAATTTAAAAAGACAATCCCCTATTTGTCTGGTGGTGCATCTGTAACGCTTCCTTTAATCTTAAATGACACGATCCCTACAGCTATTAATCACTTTAGAATTGGAGAGACCTTATTTATGGGAACCAATGCCTATGACAATGTAGCTTATCCTGATTTCGAACAGAATATCTTTATGCTTCATGCAGAAATTATTGAGCTATATGAAAAGCCGATGATGCCTGAAGGAGAAATCGGATTGAAAATGACAGGAGAGAAAGTAGAGTTAGCACCAGAATGGGAAAATAGTGTGAATTATAGAGCCATTATAGACTTAGGGTTATTAGATATAGAAGAAGACCACATTACACCTATCAATGCTAAACAGCAATTCGTTGGGTCTAGCTCTGATATGATGGTCATGGACCTAGGAGATAATCCAGAGAACTTAAAAGTGGGTGACACGATCTCATTTTATATGAGCTATATGGGAATTCTTAGAATTATGAATTCTAATTATGTTGATAAAAGAGTAATTGGTAGAGAGTAATTCCATTATTCACAAATTAAAATCATGTTAAAAAAAATTGATTAAGTATTCTCTTAATTACATTTGTTTTCCTCAATCAAAATATCTTTACAATATGGTTTCAACAATTATCCCATTAGGCGGAGTAGCTCCTTCTGAATTAATAGTTGTTGTTGCAATAGCTTTATTACTTTTTGGTGGAAAGAAAATTCCAGAATTAATGAAGGGACTTGGAACAGGAATTAAAGAATTCAAACAAGCTACAAGAGAAACAAATACAACTAATGCTATTGCAAATGAAAATATTCAAGAGCAAAAAAGCAATGTTGAATCGACAAATGAGCCTATTAAATAAAGGATTTAAGCAAACAAGGGGATGTATTAATACATCCCCTTGTTTATTCTTATTCTTATTTTAAAAACTCTTTTTCTAAATCTAATGGAGCGATGTAGACATTATTCTTATACACTCTCATATTACCACCAGAAATCTCATCTATTAAGATAATATCATTAGTAGCTTTATCTCTTCCAAACTCTAATTTGATATCATATAACTCTAAATTCTTAGTAGCTAACTCATCCTTTATAATTTGACAAATCTCTTTAGTACGAGATTTTAAAATTGCATATTCTTCTTTTGACAATATACCTAACATTTCTAATGCATCGTCAGAAATAGTTGGATCAGCTCTTTCATCATCTTTAATGGTTACTTCTACGAAGCTATCTAGCTGTTGTCCTTCTGTACAATAAGCGCCATATCTTCTAAAGAAACTTCCTACTGCTCTGTAACGACAGATTACTTCTAATCCTTTACCAAATGGTATCGCTTCTTTTACAATCATCGATACATCTTCTATATCAGCCGAAACATAATGTGTAGGAACGCTCTTTTGTGCTAAAACTTCGAAGAAGTGTTTTGTCATTTTCAATCCACTCTTACCTGCTCCATCGATAGTTAATCCCACTGTATTTGCACCTGGATCGAATACACCATCTTCTCCTGTTACATCGTCTTTAAACTTTAAAAGAACTTGATTGTTTGATAGACTATATACATCTTTAGTCTTTCCTTGATACTTTAATGTCATTGTGTGTTAGTGTTGTTATTAAAGTTCAAAAATAAGACAAATGTCCCAACTCCAACGATTTTTCAGAAACTTTATTTATAGCAGCTATGTCTAAAACTAAACAACATAAAAAAAGCTGGAAGTAATGAATACTTCCAGCTTTTATATTTATACTTATTCCTTAAATAAGGTCAAAATCACATCTTCTATTTTCTGATCCTCCACTTCTATAACTACCTTCTTTAGGAGGCACATTCTGATACACAGTTTCAACTAATTTTAATAATCTAGACGGAGAAATTCCTTTCATGACCATATAATTAATAACTCTATCTGCTCGTCTATCAGCTAACCACTCATCATATTTAGCATTACCTCTCGTATCAAAATAAACGTGAACTCTCACTCTAGCTTCTGGATTATTATACATATAAGCTACTATCTCATCCACTGATGCTTTATTATCTGTATTTAAATAAGAACTATTAAAATCGTAATAAAAAGATGGCAATGTAGAGCTATCATAGTTTACGTTAGAAGTTCTAGTTGTATTATAATCGCCACTTGCTATTGTATTACCTCTATTTTGAGATTCACTTACTACACTTGTTAATCCAAAATTAGCAACTACACCATTATCCATTTGATTCAAAAGAACCTCTGCTTTACTATAATTCTTTGCAGCTGTAGATACCTTATGAATATCTGTCATCCTTTTAGGTTCGAAAACATAAGCTCCATCTGCAGAAGTATATACTGTAGCTATTCTATCTCCTGATGAATTAAAGAATGTTACTTCTCCTTCTCCTATCGGGTTATTTGTTTTTTTATCAAATACCTTACCCTCTATTTTCTGAGCAGATACAGAAATAAAACTAAATAAAGAAAGTCCTAAAGTTATTAATTGTAATTTTTTCATATCATTCTAGTATAGACTAATAAACATTATTATTCTCCTTACACAAAACTACACTTTATTTTATAATTTTTAACATTATAGTTGTTTTATTTAGAGCAATATGTTTTGTTTTTGCTTTTTACCTAACAATAAATGAGTATACAAAATACAATTTCATTATTTATTCTAATTTAGATTAAAAAACTCAAATATTACACCATAGTTGTCACTTATTGTTAATTTACAAAGTCATTGTTATCGATTTCGCTTTCAAAAAAGAAACATTATTAGTAGTTATACTTCTAAATAATGAATTCAATAAAAAATCCCTTACAATCAATGAAAATAATATAAAAAAAACACCTTTTGCGAATTATTTTAATCATTTGTATAATTTTACAGCGATACAATATATTTAATTAAGAATCTAATGACAGCGGAAGAACTAAATATTATTGCAGAAAATGCTCTTAATGATCAATACAAAAAAATAATAAATCAACTAAAAGAATCTGCTATAAAAGGAAAGAACTCATGTATTATAAAGAATTTACCGACTTCTATATCGAAAAAACTAAAAGAAAAAGGCTTTGTCATCATTCCTATATATAAATATAGGTACAATTACTTCCTCTTTAAAAAGAGGAGAATAAAATATTTTTTAATCCAGTTTTAACTTGTTTTATAGGTCACAGATTTTCACACCTTACTAACCTTTTACACATACCTTATCTTAAAACTGGAATAGTGTTTGTGCATTCATTATTAAACACATACAATTTTTAATAATGAGACTTTTACTTATTTTTTTTCTATATTCTTTTTACTGTTTGGGTCAGAATAAAAAGACTACAATCACTGCCTATCAAAAGAAAACCCTACAAGAAAAGAATATTGTTCGAATTATAAGAGATTCCATAGGCAATGAATCTTATCAGTTCTTAATCAAACCTAAAGCTCTTAAAGCTGAGATAGAAGAGTACTTTTCCCCTCATGTATCTAAAATTACTTCTCCTACACTAACAATCTCGAAGTTTAATAATGTATACTATTTTATTTCCAAAAATAAAGATTATACTCTTATTTCTCTTGCTCATTTCGTTTCTATACCCCGTGTAGAAGGTGAGTATCTTATATACGGTAGTAATAACTGTATTATACCTAATAATACCCCTAACTGCTATCCTTCTCCAGACGGAACCTCTTGTGTAGAAAAACAACCCTATTGTATAAAATTAATAAACAAGAAAAATTAAAAGTCATTAAAGAACTACATTCACTTTTATAAATAAAGAAACAAAATTCTCTTTTTCATTGTACCTTTGATTTGATTTTATATCTACTCTCTATTTTGTATTAAATAGCCTTAGATTGATTTAAACTCATTTACTTATTTCACACACTTTATTAATATGCTTAGACCTTGGCCCTTACAAATTCAAATTATTAATACTGAAAAAAAAGCTATCTATCTCCAAATAGCTGACGCTATTATAGAAGCTATAAAAACAGGTCAACTAAAAGAGGAAGAAGCCCTACCAGGAAGTAGAAAGTTAGCAGAGATCTTAGGAGTAAACAGAAATACAGTTATAGAAGCCTATGATGTCTTATTAAGTGAAGGTTGGATTATGTCCAAATCGCGTAGTGGAACTTACGTCTCTAAACTTGCTGACATAAATATAACTCCTCTCAATAAAATTCCTATAAAAAAAGAAAGTAAATCAACTATTCAATACAATATCACCGTTGATGATGGAAACCCTGATACTTCTATTGCTCCTGTTGAAGAATTAGCAAGAGCTTATCGCCAAATATTTAAGCGAAAAGGAAAGTGGCAAATGATGGGGTACTCATCTCCTCTAGGGTTATTTGAATTTAGAGAACATATTAGTAAAATGCTAAATCATTGGCGAGGTATGCAAGTAACTGCCGAAGAAATATGTATTTCTAGAGGAAGTCAAATGGCAATGTACCTTATCGCTCAAGTACTACTAAAGAAAGATGACTATATTATAGTAGAACATCCTGGATATAGAAAAGCCTGGCACACATTTGAGCATGCTGGAGCAAAATTGTTATATGCTAATGTAGATGATCAAGGAATTGATATCAATCAAGTCGAAAGCCTTTTAAAAGAAAACAAAAGAATTAAAGCTATTTATATTACTCCTCACCACCAATACCCAACTACAGCAACCCTTAGTTTACAGAGGAGATATAAGCTGATAGAGCTCTCTAACTTGTATAACTTTACTATTATAGAAGATGATTACGACTATGAATTTCATTACGGACATAGACCCGTTATGCCGATTAGCAGTCTTCCGAATGTACTAAACTATGTATATATAGGAACATTGAGTAAAGTCGTAGCTCCTTCTCTACGTATCGGTTATATAGCGACTAACAATGATCTGATTCAAAAAATAGGTGAACTTAGAAGTATTATCGATGTACAAGGTGATAATATCATGGAACAAGCTATCTTACAATTAATGGATGACGGGACCATAAGAAAACATTTAAAAAAAGCACATAACTACTATAAAAGCAAGAGAGATATAACTGCCGATTTACTAGAGAAAAATCTCAAAGAACAAGTAAATTATACAATCGCTGATGGAGGGTTAGCAATATGGTTAGTTCCTAAAAAAGAAACAGATTGGGACAAACTCAAAAAGAAACTAGACCTAGATAAAATTGCTTTTATGGGGCCTGAAAGGTTCTCCTATAGTGATAAATTACAAGGGATACGGTTTAGTTTTGGATCATTGTCAGAACGACAAATAGAAGAAGCTATACTATGCTTAAAAAGACATTTATAACAAAAATAAATTCCTTTAGTAAAGACTTTACTAAAGGAATTTATTTTTGTTATAATCATTGGTATTATTTACGCAATGCTTTTTTAACTGCAGGAGCTATTTTAGTACCTAATAGCTCTATGTTTTTCATCTGTGTTAAGTGATCAGGCGCTCCTAAGTCACTGTGCATTAACCAACGTGTTAAACCAAACATCTCTTGATGATATAAAATCTTATCTACTACTTGATCCACATCTCCTATAAATAAAGCACCGTCTCTACTTCTTCCTCCTTCATACTGCTCATAAGTGTAAGGTTGCCATCCACGTGATGCCCCTATTCTATCCATCTGTTCTTTATATACAGGGAAATAATCTTTAGCTAAAGCATTTCCGTCTACTCCTACTAATCCATGTGAGTGCGTAGCGATCTGCATTTTACTAATATCATGACCTGCATTAATATACTCTTGTTTATAGTAGTCAAAGAATGGTTTATACTGTTCTGGCATTCCACCAATAATAGCGAACACAAGTGGCAATCCTAATTTAGCTGCTCTTAATACAGACTCCGGTGTTCCTCCTGCTGCAATCCATACATCCATTGGCTGTTCACTTCGTGGGAAAACCTGCTGTTCTTTTAGAGAAGCTCTGTGTTTTCCTGTCCAGGTCAATGGACCATCTATTGCATTGATATTCAACAATAAATTAAGTTTTTCTGTAAACAACTCATTGTAATCATTAAGATCATATCCAAACAAAGGGAATGACTCTATAAAACTTCCACGTCCTACTGTAATCTCTGCTCTACCATTAGACATAGCGTTTATAGTAGAGAACGATTGATATACACGTACAGGATCATTAGAGCTCAATACAGTAACAGCACTCGTCAACTTGATATTCTTAGTTACTGTAGCTGCACCAGCTAATATAATATCTGGAGTAGAGACTGCGTAATCTTTACGGTGATGTTCTCCTATACCGAAAACATCCAATCCTACTTCATCCATTAACTTAACTTCCTCTATAATCTCATTTATACGTTGTGTACTTGACTGATAACTATTGTTTTGTTTGTCGAATTTTAAATCCCCAAACATGCTAATTCCTATTTCCATCTTTATCATTTTTTATTATACTATAAAATTACTCCTATTAATATGGATTATACTTAATCTATATTAAGATATACACAGCCAGATATTGTCAATAATGCTCTAGCCCTGTATAAAAGCTTAATATTATTCAAAGAAAATGACCAAAAAGGCATTTTAAGTTAAAAAAACAGCTTGTTCAAACATAAAAGTGTTACAGTTTTCTACATTTAATTAAAGAACTTAATCTCTTTTAGTATAATTTGAAGTTGTAAGAGATATAGATTAACAATCAAAAAGTTTTATTCGCAAAAAGGACACTTTTAGTAAGTTTTAGCGTCAAATTAGGAAATTATACTGTGCTTTTTTTATACTTTTGTCCTACAAGATTAATAATAAAGAAGAATAGAAGTATAAATACTAGATTATTTAATACTCCTTACTTATTACAAGTAAATCTTACGTCTTATCTGAGTAAGACACTATCATTCAGTATTTTAATATTTAACAAAGAGACTGAGTGCTAAAAAAGAACTATCATAGAACATAACGTTCTATTTAAGTTATAATGTTGTTTCCTATTATGAAAGCTCTATTGTTGTTGATAGAGCTTTTTTTTATTGTATCCTATAGTAATTTTTAAACGTTACTAAAACAGCAAAATTACTTTGATTATCAATAAGTAATATGTCCTTAAAGATCATTAAAAATTAGAAAACTAAGTGCATGTTCTTCGGGAGTTTATTGGGCAGTCTTTGGGTGCTCTTCGGAAAACTGCCCCTCAGTCCGAACAAATACTGAACTCTTCCGAAGAGCTTCCGAATAAATGGGTGTATCAAAAACTCATAAATACTGGTAATGAGGTATTTATGATTTAATAAATGGAAATAAATAGACTTTTTTGGAAATATTGAGAAATATTTGGAAAAGAATGGAAGAAAATGGAAAAAAGTGGAAGTAAGCACTTTTTCTTCGAAAGAAATAGCTAAACAACTATTTCTTTCTTCAACTCTTAAAATATTGAAAGCTCTACCAAATACTCTATCAAGATTAGTTTAATATTTCTTTGCTATCCATCATAAAACAAAAATATTGTTTTAAACCCAGATTAAGCGATAGACATAGAAACGAAAAGTAATTATACAAAATAGCTCTGAATTTAAGAAAAAAGCATACTGTAGTATGGTTTTAGAAGAAATGAAAAAGATATGAAGTAGAATTGCTTTGCAGTCTTTGGCTAATGCTTAATCTGGGTTAAACTTTCCTTCTCGACTTTTACAGTCAATATAATATAACAAGAAGTTTATTAGAACCATTTTCTCCATTTAAAATAACTTATCATGAGAACAACCAAGCCTAACATTACCCATAAAGTATAGAAATAACCATTCTCTGTTTTTAATTCTGGCATATTCTCAAAGTTCATTCCATACACTCCAACGATAAATGTTAGCGGAATAAAGACTACAGATACAATAGTCAATACCTTCATGATTTCATTCATTCGATTGCTCTGAGAAGAGAAATAATAGTTGGTAGCACTATCTAGTTTGTTTAGATTATAATCTATCTGATCGAGCATTTCATAGCTTTTATACTGTAATCGGTCAAAGAAAACAATACTATTTCTACTGATTTGACTCTCTACATTCTTTTTATCATGCTGTGTTTTTAGGTTGTATAGCACTTCTCTTAGCGGTATAATAGCTCGTTTTACCTCTTGTAGTTGTTGAGTATATTCTTCTATACTTACCAGAATTTGCTTGTGATATTTAGTTCTAGCCTCTAAAAGAATCTGTTCTACATTATCTTCTATCAAGTCTAAGGTTACAAAATAACTCTCCATTAAAGAATCTAATAAGCCATACAATAGATAGCCCGAATCTTTTCTTCTTATTTGTCCTGTTTTGGTTCTAATACGCTCTCTGATCAAATTAAAGAACGCTCCTCTTTTCTCTTGAAATGACAACAGTACATTCTCTTGGAGGATAAAGCTTATCTGTTCTATCCCTACTAGAATATCTTCATTAGAAGACGGCAAAATGGCCTTAACACTAAAGAACAGTGTATTATCTAACTCCTCTACTCTTGTTCTTCTAGAGAAATTTAGAATCTCTGCCATGATATAAGATTCTATATGAAAAAAACTTCCAACTTCTTTTAATAAATCTATATCATGTAGTCCATGTAGATTAAACCACTTTATAGAATTAGGAGATGCTGCTAATAATATCTCTTCTATTTCCTTCAAACTTAAATCATTGTACTCCTCGAATGTATTCTCATCGTAGATAAACAATTGCATAGAAATAGGTACCTCTGGAAAAGAACCTGCATATTCTAGAGAATTTGGCTGAAGTTTTCTAGTTTTCTTATATTTAACTCGTCTCACATTTTGTAAATTTGCTTAAAGATAAAAGTTTTTAGACTTTTATCTCATTTATAAGCCTAAAAAAACAACTCAAACAAATATGAAAACACTAATTAAGAATATAAAAGAAATACTACAAGTTAGAAATGAAGCTATAGAGAAAGTATCTGGTGCAGATATGGCAACTTTACCTAAGCTAGACAATGCATATCTAATTATAGAACACGACTTGATAGCGGATTATGGTACGATGGATACTTGTCCTAATGAAAGTGAAATGGATCAAGTAATAGATGCTACCGGGAAAACCATCTTACCTACATGGGTAGATAGTCATACACACTTAGTCTATGCTGGTAATAGAGAATTAGAGTTCGTAGACCGCATCAATGGGCTTAGTTATGAAGAAATCTTCAACAGAGGTGGTGGAATCCTAAACTCTGCAAAAAAACTACAAGAAACTTCAGAAGAAGATTTATATGAACAGTCTCGCAAACGTTTAGAAGAAGTAATCAGTCAAGGTACTGGAGCAGTCGAAATAAAATCAGGATACGGATTAACAGTAGAAGCTGAGCTTAAGATGCTACGCGTGATTAAAAAACTAAAAGAAAACTACCCTATAGCTATTAAAGCTACTTTCTTAGGTGCTCACGCCTTCCCTACTGAATATAAAGATAACCACCAGGGATATATCGACCTTATAGTCAATGAAATGATTCCAGCTATTGCTAAAGAAAACTTAGCTGAGTATGTAGATGCTTTCTTAGAGACAGGTTATTTCTCTTGTGAAGAGACAGAGCGTATCATTAAAGCAGGACAAGAACACGGGCTTATTGCTAAAGTACATGTTAACCAGTTTACTGCTATTGGAGGAATCGAAACTTGTGTGAAAAATGGTGCGCTATCAGTAGATCACCTAGAAATAGTAACAGACGAAGATATCGAAATCCTAAAAGGAAGTAAAACGATGCCTGTAGCCTTACCTACATGTTCTTTCTTTATTTCTATTCCTTATACTCCTGCTAGAAAGATGTTAGAAGCAGGTCTACCACTAGCTTTAGCTTCTGATTCTAACCCTGGTACTACACCATCTGGGAATATGAACTTTGTCGTAGCTACAGCATGTATCAAAATGAAAATGACTCCTGAAGAAGCGATTAATGCAGCTACAATAAATGGAGCTTATGCAATGGGACTACAACAAGAGTACGGTAGTATAACAAAAGGTAAAAAAGCTAGTTTAATTATCACAAAACCACTAAATTCATTTTATGAATTACCTTATGCTTTTGGTTCTAACCTTATAGATCAGGTAATTCTAAATGGACAAATACAAAAATAAAAGATACCCTAGTATCAATTGCATCACAACAACATCGCTATGAACAAACAAAAACTAGTGTTATTTAAGAAAACTGATTTGGTTGCCTTGACCAAATTCAGAAGTGGGGAAATCAAATTTGGTGAAAGAGTTCACACTTTAGAATCAGAAGAGAATTGGCATAATGAATTAGCCGCTACAGACGCTAAATATGCTATTATTGGTATTCCTGAAGATATAGGTGTAAAAGCTAATCTAGGCCGTACAGGTACTTCTTCTGCTTGGCAAAATTTCTTAAACAGCCTTTTAAATATTCAACACAACAGATTCTGTAAAGGAAGCTGGACTACGTTAATTGGCCATTTAGATTTCAGTGAAGAACAAAAAGAAGCAGAACAACTAGACCCCAATAATAGAGAAGATCGCAAAAGACTCTTCGAATTAGTGTCTCGTATAGATAAAGAAGTATCACATACCATCGCTAAAATTGTAAAGGCAGGCAAAATACCTATTGTTATAGGTGGTGGACATAATAATGCTTATGGTAATATTAAAGGACTTGCCTTAGCCAAGGGCAAAGCCATTAATGTAATCAACTTTGATGCGCATACAGATTTTAGACCACTAGAAGGAAGACATAGCGGTAACGGGTTTTCTTATGCATTCGAAGAAGGTTTTTTAAAGAACTATTTTATCTTCGGTCTTCATGAGAACTATACCTCTAAGACTGTTTTTGGGGATATAAAACTTCATGCAGACCGCGTTAAGTATAATACTTATGAGCAAATACGCATTCGCAAAGAGAAATCTTTTGACACCGAATTACTAACTGCTCAACGACATATTGAAAACAATACTTATGGTATCGAAATAGACTTAGATGCTGTACCACTAGTAGCTAGTAGTGCTATCACACCTACAGGGTTCTCTGCTGAGAGGTTGAGACAGTTCATACACTACTTTGCTAAATCTAAGAATGTTGGATATATTCACATCTGTGAAGGGGCTCCTTCTTTAGATTTCGAACAGAACAGTCATCTTGTAGGAAAGTTAATCACTTATTTAGTAACAGATTTTATCAAATCAAATACAGAAAAAATTTAGTCTTGAATATATTACTTGTAGAAGACGATTCTCGCATCAGTGACTTTATCGTCAAAGGTTTAAAGGAAAATGGTATGCAAGTACAACTTGCTGCTTCTGGAGAAGAAGCTAGAGATCTTATTCTCAGTGCTAATTGGGATCTTATCTTAATGGATATAATGCTTCCAGGTATAGATGGTATTCAGTTAACCAAAATGATTCGTTTTAAAAAGAACTATACCCCTATACTGATGTTAAGCGCTCTAAGCGAAACCACTGATAAGATATCTGCTCTAGACAGTGGTGCTGATGACTACTTAACAAAGCCTTTTCACTTTAGTGAATTACTATCGAGAATTAATGCCTTAACAAGACGAACTAAATTTAATTACGAAAAAAAAGACCATATCTATATCTGTGGTGATTTAAAACTAGACCCTGAAAAACATCTAGTCACACAAGGAGATAAAACAATAGATCTGTCACCTAGAGAATACAAATTATTACTTTTCTTATTAGAAAATAAAGATCGCGTAGTCTCTAGGATGCAGATTCTAGAACGAGTATGGGGAATACAATTTGATACCAATACCAATGTAGTAGATGTCTATATTTCTTATCTAAGAAGTAAAATAGATGATTCTAAAGGAAAAATAATACACACCATAAAAGGAACTGGCTATATGCTACAAGAATGATATGAATTTACGCACTCGTCTTACCACCTACAGTACTATAGTATTCGGTATAGTATTTTTTATTGCATCACTTATTATATTCTTAGCTTACTTCTCTAAGACACAAGAGTCTGTGTTTAACAATCTGAAGAATACTACCCTCCTATCTGCAATATATTACTTAGAACAAGACGAGCTATCTCATACAGAGCATTCTGTTGTAAAAGAAGAATTTAGAGCCACTATTCAGTCTAAAAATGTAGCTGTATATAACTTTAGTAATCAGTTATCCTATGGAGCTCTAGTTAATGACCCTGTACTGACAAATGCTATTTTAAACAAAACAAGAACAGATAAATCACATCGATTTAAAGCAAATGACTTTTTTTATTACGGAATATACTACCCTGATAACCAAGGGGACTTCGTAGTATATACGAGAGAGTCTACAGCTGACTTTATGAATCAGATGAAAAGCCTTATTCTTATCCTATGCATTGTACTTGTAGGAGGTTTACTAGCTATTTATTTTTTAAGTAAGTACATCTCTAATATCGCCTATAAGCCCCTTAAGAATATTGTGCAGCAGGTAAATGAGGTAAACTACTCTAATCTAGAAAACGGGATAGAAGTACCGAAAACAAATGATGAATTAGAAGAATTAATCTCGACTTATAACAACCTACTAATCAGACTATCAGAAACATTCTTAATTCAAAAGAACTTTATTAACTATGTCTCTCATGAATTTAAAACTCCACTTACTGCTATCAGTGGTAACCTAGAAGTTTTTGCTCAGAAAGAGCGTTCTCCTGAAGAATATAATCAAGTAGTCAAAGAAGCTTTAAAAAATGTGTACAAAATAGAGAACATCTTAAGTAACCTTCTTTTATTATCAGGATTAAAAAACACAGAGAAAGACGCTAGTCTATTTAGAATAGACGAGATAATCTGGACTATATATGAAGCATTACAAGATAAATTAGCAGAGCTACAGACTACCTTAGAGATAAATATCAATGTAGATGACTTCACTAAACTAGAGTATAAAGGTAATGAAACGCTAATCCATCTAGCATTATACAATATTGTCGAAAATGCTGTAAAATACTCTAATAGCAAACCTGTTTCAGTAGAGCTGTCTCTACATAACAATAGGCTACAACTAGAGGTAAAAGACCATGGAAAAGGTATCTCTGAAGAAGAACTTACTTTTATAAAACAAACATTCTACAGAGGTAAAAATGTCGGAGATATTAAAGGAAGTGGTATAGGACTGTCCCTTGCTACTATCATCTTTGAACAACATCACATTAAATTCGACATTATTTCTCAGTTAGAACAAGGGACAATTATTACTTTAACATTTTAAAGTTTATTTTCTTTTGAAACCAAACTGTTCGATATAAAAATCTAGAAGAGTGATTGCAGTCATTGCCTCTACGATAGGCACTGCACGTGGTAATACACAAGCATCGTGTCTCCCCTTCCCTTGTACAGTCACCACCTCATGTGCTGTATTAATAGACTGTTGGTCTTTCATTAAGGTAGCAGTTGGTTTAAAAGCAACTTTAAAGTAAATATCCATTCCATTACTTATACCGCCTACTATTCCTCCTGCATTATTGGTTGTTGTAGAGCCATCAGGAAGGATAAAATCATTATGCTGACTACCTCTCATCTTTGTCCCTTCAAAACCACGACCAAACTCTACTCCTTTAACAGCATTGATTCCAAGCATAGCTTTAGCCAAATCAGCATCAAGTCGATCAAATACAGGTTCTCCTAATCCTACAGGCACGTTCTGTACCACGCAGATAATAGTTCCTCCTATAGAATCCCCATCTTTTTTAACTTCCTTAATTAAAGTCTCCATTTCTACTGCTTTAATAGGATCAGCACAACGAACAGGATTGTTCTCTATCTCGTTAAAATCTAATTCACTGTATTTTTTCTCAACAGCAATATCTCCTACTGAAGACACATAAGCTGTTATTTTTATTTCTTTTAATACTTGCTTTGCTATTGCTCCCGCTACTACTCTACTGGCAGTCTCACGAGCAGAACTACGCCCACCTCCTCTGTGGTCACGATGTCCATATTTTTCATCGTATACATAATCTGCATGGCTTGGACGATAAATATCTTTGATATGATCATAATCCTTTGATTTTGAATTTGTATTTTCAATTACAAAACCTATAGGAGTACCTGTTGTCTTCCCTTCAAATATTCCTGAAAGAAACTTTACTTCATCCGCTTCTTTTCGCTGTGTAACTATCTTAGATTGACCTGGTTTACGTCTGTCTAATTCCAACTGAATTTGTTCTAAATCTAACTCTATTCCTGCTGGACAACCATCTATAATACCACCGATCGCTACTCCATGAGATTCACCGAAAGTAGTTACTCTAAATCTATTGCCATAAGTATTACCTGCCATATTAATGTATTTTATACAAGTTTACTACTTTTCTAAGTTTTGCACCTTGTTATTCTAGATATTTTTTGACAAAGTTACTTTCTAGACCTTACCTTATTTACTCCCAAAGTCCTTCTATATTCCCTAACCACTTCCTTTTTTAAGCAGATATCGATATATTTGTAATTCAAAATAAAACAAATGATTATACTAAAACCATTTACCAAAACGGATGCCCCAATAATTATAGATTGGAATTTTACAGAAGAAGAACTACTACAGTTTGGAGGAACTGCATTTACACATCCTCTTACAGAGGATCAAGTCTTGGCTTTCATGAAAGTAGAAAACTCTTTATTCTTTAAAGCAATTGACACTGATAATGACACCGTAATTGGAGTTGGCGAAATTATTTTGATGGAGAATAATGCTACTAAACTAGCTCGTATAGTGGTAGGTGATCGAAATAATAGAGGAAAAGGTTATGGACAAAAGATGATGCAAGCCTTTGTAGATTATTGTCTAAATGATATCCAAAGTGATTCTGTTATCCTTAATGTATTTGATTGGAATATTGGAGCTATTAAATGTTATGAAAAAATAGGCTTTACCTTTGCTGATGTTCCTATGAGAAGTTTTGATCTACCAAATGGAGAACAATGGTTTAGTAAACAAATGGACTATACTAAAAAGTAACCACTTACGATAGCTATTATATATATTTCTATTTTCTAGTGACAAAGTTGCTAGTCGATCTAAATTTGCAACAGATTATTTCCTTAGTGACTCCGTTATAATATTTGTTTTAACGGACTCACTAAGGACTCGAATGTCTAGTCCTTCTATAACTGTACAACTATAGTTCACAATCCTACTTAGTACTGTACAGTCTTATAATATTGCTTCTATTCTTTTACAATTACTCTCCTATAAGCAATCTTACCTACAGTCAAAATTGAGTTTATAGATAACAGGAATCAGCTCGATTCTAATTTTCATCTTTACTACTGCAGACAAAGGTTATTTTCTGTACAGAAATCACATTTTATTAAACTTAAAAGACATCTTTAAGCAAGATGAATACATTCATAGCAGTACAAAACACTGCTTTTATAGATAAATATAGTTTTCAAAGAAGAAAAAAAAGTTCTTTTTAAGCCATTTAAGTATTTAAAGTCAATTTATATAGATTCCTCATAACCTGTTTTTCTTACTTTATATTTCCATACTAAAATCTTCTAAACACCACGGTTATACAGACATTAAGCGATATCACACTATTAACTATAATGCAATAGTATACCATAAACATTTAGCTATTTATAATTTTAACACAAGAATAAACGCTTAAATTAAAATATTCTTGTTTGTTTTTATAGAAAAATTATATAAATTGTCCTTAACAAAACCTAACTAATCAAACAACTTATTATGACACTTGAATTATTTGAAGAACTCTCAGATGTTCTGGGGGTATTCGTAGAGAAATTTACTAACCTCAACATTAAAGCAAACAAGCATTCTCTAGCTTGGCAACGATTCCACTACAACTATTTTGATTCAATGACAACTACGCTGTATAAGTCATTAGTTCACTTAAACTATGCGACTATACAACAAGAGAAAGACAATGTTCAATATGCAGAAGCTTTCTCATTAGTATTGGATAAAAATTTTAAACCACTAAGAGATATTAACTTTGACAAGTTTGAACCTAAAGTTCAACAGCAGATTTTAAAAGTAGTACTAGGTGATCTTCCTTTTTTAAATAAAGGGTTAAGCGAAGACACTTATCACTACATTAGATTTAACTGTCTAAATAGAGAAAATAGATTATGTGGCCTAGGAGGAACTTTGTTTAAAGACTCTAAAACAGGAGAACTCATTCTAAACTTATTCTACTTAAACATTCGTAACGAACGCATTGATTCTTTATTAGAAGTAGACTTCTATATGAAAGACAAGGCTAAGTACGTAAAGCTTTATAGAGAATTAGCGTTAAGTAAAATAACAACACCACAGGCACTTAAAGATGCATTAGATAAGAAGAATATCTCTAGTGTAGATTTTAATAATGATTTTATCTATTTCTTTGGAGAAGGATACCTTACCTTTTATGATAAGAGAAAGTACCTACAGAGTTTAGAACTTGTATTCTTTACAAAGAATTCATTCGAAGAGATTGCTGATGTATGTGGCTTTAACTCTACTGAGTCATTAATCACAAAGTACAAGAAATTTGAAAGTAACGGATATAATCCTATTATTCGCTATTCAAACATATTACAAGCGTAATAAAAGTAAAAAAGGTTGATTCAAATGAATCAACCTTTTTTTATGTGCAACTTAAATTGCTTTTGTCTTTTCTTTTAACCAAGCAGCTTCTTCTGCTGATAATTTTGATTCTAAAGATTCATACACCCATTGATTATAGTTATTTAACCAATCAATATGTACTTGATCTAATAGTGACTTCTCTACTAAATCTGTTGCGATATAACAGATTGTGATTGTTTCGAAATCCATAAAATCACCGAATTGATTAGAAGCTAAATCCTTAGATACTACTAAGTTTTCGATACGAATACCGTGCTTACCTTCTCTGTATAATCCTGGTTCTATAGAACTGATCATTCCTGGCTCTATCGCAATATCTACTGCAGCACCATTAAAAGTGTGAGGGCCCTCGTGTACGTTCAAGAAGAATCCTACTCCATGACCTGTACCATGTCCATAGTTACGCATAGTAGCCCAGATAGGACGACGTGTTATAGCATCGATTTGATATCCTCTAGTACCTTTAGTGAAGATAGCCATAGATCCTTCTATCGTTCCTTTTAAAACAATAGTGTAATCTTCTTTTTCTTCTTGAGTCAACTGTCCTAAAGATACCACACGTGTAATATCTGTAGTTCCTGTCTCGTATTGTCCACCAGAATCTACTAATAGCAATCCTTTAGCCTCTAATTTATAGTTGCTATCCAATTCTGCCTTATAGTGTGGTAAAGCTCCGTGATCTTTATATC
Source organism: Myroides sp. C4067 (assembly GCF_038039665.1). Taxonomy (NCBI): domain Bacteria; kingdom Pseudomonadati; phylum Bacteroidota; class Flavobacteriia; order Flavobacteriales; family Flavobacteriaceae; genus Myroides; species Myroides sp. C4067. The sequence continues at coordinate 122,832 of NZ_JBBPHJ010000004.1, read as the reverse complement.
CAGCAATAGTGTCAAAACTAATATCTTTAAAACCTGGCTGTTCTGCGCGTAATCCTCTTAAATGATCTGCAATACTCATCTCAGATAATTCGCCTGAAGCTACATTTTCTTCTATCCATTTAAAGAACTTCGTCAGTGCTACACCATCATTAATCATGGCATGTCTCTCATGATTTAACTCTACTTCATTCTTCACTGCTTTTAGCATAGTAGACGGATTCATATCCTCTAAGATAGTTACCCCCTCAGGAACAGAATCATAAGTAGCAAAACAAGTACGCTTAGGATCTAATAAGATAGTTTCGCTTGTTCCTAGTGATTTTAAGTAATTTCTTACTTCCTCATAAGGTTTGATTAAGATACCATACCCTTGTAACTCCTCAGCTGTACCTTTATCTAATTTCTTAGAATCAATGAATAAGATTGATTTTTCTTGACTGATAAATACAAACCCTAGTGTAACAGGATTACATTTTACATCTGTACCTCTTATATTCAATACCCAAGCTAAATCATCTAAAGATGAAATTAGGTGACATGTCGCTCTTTTTTGTTTTAAGACTTTGCGTACAGCTGCTATCTTATCTGGAGTAGATTGTCCTGTAATAGAAATAGGTAATGTATAAGCTGGCTCTGTTGGCAATGCTGGTCTATCATTCCATATTACATCTAATAAGTCTACATGACCATCTACCTTGATATTTAAAGGTCCTAATATAGTATTTACAGCATTCGCTACTGCTAATGAAGCTAAATTACCATCAAAGGCAACTGTATTACCTGCTTGTAATTTATCTCCTAACCATGACACATACTCAGGTGCATGTTGAACTTTTAATTTTACTAACTCAAAACCAGATCCTTTTAACTGTGCTGGTCCTTGTACAAAATAACGAGAGTCAGTCCATAATCCAGCAAAATCTTGTGTAATCACTAATGTTCCTGCTGAACCACTAAAACCAGATGTCCAAACTATACACTTATAATAATCTGGTAAATATTCACTGATATGTGGATCTGAAGAAGGGATAATGTATCCATCAATTCCTCTCTCCTTCATCAGTGAACGTATCTTCGATAATTTTTCTAAATATGTCATTACGATAATAAATTTTTCAAGCTAAAGGTACAAAATGACGAGTACTACAAAAAGATAAATCTGTTAAATTAGAATAGTTTTTACTTCTGTAGATAGTAGCTTAATTTCTAATCCCTTAAATGCAAAAAAGCCAACATTTAGTTGGCTTCTTTTATTTTATTTCTGTTCGTCTAAAATGTGAGTTGGCTTAATCGTAGGATTTAATCGTAGAATTTGTTTACTCAATACATCTTCAAAAGAAAAGTCTTTTAAATGAACATCTCTTCTAAACAACTCTGGGTTATTCACTAAAGCGATTATAAAGTCTGAGAACACCTTATTACTCATCACTGTTGGATCTAGTACAGCACGAGCGCGTACAAGCTTCTTATCAGATCTTCTATAATAATCAAAAACATACTGATTAGGCTTTTTCCAATCGCGTTTACCAAAGTTTTCAAAGTAAACATCTGAGATAGATTCCTTATTATTAGTCCTAGCAGTTACCCTTTTTTTGTCAAAACCAACGTTTATCATTGAGGCAACATTTAGATACACCTCTTCTCCTTCTACTACAGGGCAAGCTTGTTCATAGATTAGAATCATATTTCCCTCTCTTTGTAAGAATATATAATGTAACTCCTTATTTTCATTTTCGATTTTCCATACCATGCGCTCTTTTTTATCATCTAATGAAGAGTACAAGGTAGCAGGAGTAGCTAATCCATTTAAAGCTACTTCTTCTTTTTTTAAGTCTTTCTGCCATGTTGTTACCCATTGTCCATCTACATAGTCTTGCTTTAAAGGTAATAGGCTCCCTTCATGTAAATCATAGAACTGCCCACGTATAGAATCGTTCTTATCTAACTCACTAGATAATAGTGTATAGTAATGATAATCATGATCTGTAGTATAACGATATCTCGGAATAGCATCTTCATAATAAACGATATCAAGATCATTAGATACATTCTCTTCTACTAATAGTCCTTTATATATCTTCCCTTCTTGATATATAGCCTTTACCTGTATTGTATCTTGTTTATTCTCTACCTCTATATATGCCTTAGCTTGCTGATCATAAAGTGAAATAAACTTTAATCGATCCGTTAACATAGATAATGTATTAGGATATGATGCTGTCTTCTCTACAACTTTCAAACTATCATTAACAGTAGAAGTCTCTACTAGATAACTAATATCCTTCAACTTAAGAGTATCTCTATGTATAGAATCTGTCACTGTAGTATGATTTTGCGCATATAGTACTCCTCCTATACTTAGTGCCAATAATACAATACCCTTTTTCATATTTTTCTTTTTAAATAACATAGTATGCATAATCCTAAACTCCTTGTCTAAAACCATGAATATCAAATTTACAAATTTCAAATGACAAAAAAATAAAATTACGTTTCCAAAAACAATTAAATAGATAGTTATAAACCACTATATAGATATAGACACCATTATATATCAACACCTTACAAATAGAAACAAGTAAATCACATCATTATAATGATAGCAAAAAAATTAGTACCCTACTAATATTCAAACGTTTACAAGGCATATACTATACTTTTCGATACGTTTTAAAAAGTTTGTCCCATAATAATGTGTAAAAACCATAATTACAGTTCGGATCTTGATGATGAATATTGTGAAACAAGGTAAGACACAGTATATCTCGTATCCAACGCTCAAAGTAAGTATTCTTAAACACATCCTTATCTATATGACCTATCGTTCCCCAAATAAGATTTATAAGTAAGTACAGTCCTATCGAAAAAGTGTCAAAAGGATATATACACAACAACAAGATAAACAATAGCCCAAAACCAATAGCCTCTAGTGGATGTAATACAAATAAACTTATCGCATTAACACTGTTGTGCTCATGATGTCTTAGATGCGCTAATGGATAAAAAATCGGGATATGAGCTAATCTGTGAAATACATACATTAGAAAGTCCATACCAATCACTAGTCCTAATGTTTGTAGAGCTATAACAGTGATAGAGCTACCTTCTAATACATGAATATACCCATAATTATACAACCCTACTCCTAATACAAAAACGGCTGCATTACACAGCAAAACAACAAATGATAATATTAGATCTCTTCTAGTAATCTCTTGTTTTATTTCTTGAATATACTCTCCCTTCTTACATCTGTTTAGAGTCAAATACAATCCAATAGATACACCATAGAACAGTATATTCAATACTATACTAAAAAGGACTAGTTGTGTAATAGACATTCTGATCACTAGATCTAACATGGTTCTCCATTTATATTATTAATAATCAAACTTACAAAAAACATATAATAAAAAGGATGACTGCTTGAGTCATCCTTCTACATCTTATATCTATATTTATTTAGAGTATTCTTAATTACTGTTCTTCATTTTGAGCTTGTCTCTTTAGTAGATCTAAAGCAAATGTAAGTTCAGGGTCTTCTTCGTTTAAGATACTTCTATAAAAACCTTTTTCATCTACAGTATAGTCTGGTAGTACTCCTCTACACCCCTTATCTGTACTAATTGAATTATTAAAAAACACTTCTGATCGAGGCAAATCTACCACTGTCTGCGTATTAGGCAATTTATAATTAATAAACCAAGATGCAGTAGTGAAGTTACTACAGGTGCGTGTCTCTTGTCCTATGATAATCCCTCTTTTATTCTCTTTAAATAAAGAAGCAAAATACGCTGCTGCTGATACTGTGTTATTATCTATCAATAACATCGTATTCCCTTCAAAGAAATAACGATCACGAGGATAGTTCTCTACATAAGACTCGTCTAATCGATTATTACCATAATAGTACTCATCTCCTTCTACCTCACTCTTATCATATCGCTGGAACATAAAGTTATTCATATTCTTAATATCCATATCAGAATACTGTCTACCACTAGCATCTATAAGATTCTCACGTACATTGATGTCTATTACCTTAGTTGCATATCTATAATTGTTCTTAAACACTTTTTCTTGTGATATAAAAGAGTAAAACAAAGGAATATTACTTAGATATCCTCCTCCATTACCTCTGATATCAATAATTAAATTCTTCACTCCTTCTTCATTAATCTTCTCAAAGAAAGAACTTAACTTCTGGTAGGCGAACTCTTCTGAAAAAGCAAAAGTCTTAATCGTTAGGCAGTATGTATCGTCATTGACCTTCTGTCCATAGATTCCGTAGGAGTAACTAATGATATCTACTGGCAATATTGCTTTCTGTACATTGTAATAGTTTCGTGCATAGTTAACTGCCTTTAGTGTAGCTTCTTTACTCTCTACAGCATTTAGACTATCAAGATAAGTGATTTTATACTCTTGCTCAGGACTCATTAAAGACACATAGAACGAAAAGTCTTTAGCATCATCAGCCTCTATACTTCCATCCGTTGTTACATTAATACGCTTTAAGTAATCTTCTGATTTTACATCATTTACTTTTGTAATAATACTTCCTACAGGTATAGTAGGGTTGTGTTGATTCACAAACACCTTTCCATCATAAACAATGGTATTAATTGGGAAAAAAGAAGTTTCCTTTGTAAAATCCTCAAAAACGGTACTATCTGTACTCAAAGAGGAATGAGCATCGTGAATTAGAGGAATCGGATTAGATAACAAGAAATTAGCATAAGAAGGATTCTCTTCTAGTTTTTTTCTTATTTCTGCAACTTTTGCATCCAAGTCCTTTTCACTAATAGTTCGAAATGGATTAGGATGTTGCTTTTTTATAATATTAATAAGTATATCAAAATCATTTAAATAATCTTCTTTCGTCAACTCCGAATATTTCTTCTGTCCTAATACAAAAGAACTACTCAATAATAAGGCAATTAATAATAAACCTTTTTTTATCATTCCTGTTCTCAATTAAATTATCTAAAATAAAGAATTTATAGCATTTTAAAACATTATTCCAAAAGCAATTTATGCAAATCTCTTTATTTCCTAAGCATACAAAGATAAAGTTAAGCATATACCTACGCAACTTTTACTAGTATGTATATTATAACAGCTAATTATCAATTTTATTATTTTATAAAAGTTAAAAAAACAATCTTTTTTAAAACAACCAACTTTGTGCTTTTAAATAGGGTTCAAAAAAAGAAAGGTGACCTCGCCAGGCCACCTTCCAATACAAACACTACTAATCTAAAAAGTTGAAACAACAACTTCTTACAACAAAACTATTTTGGGGTCCACAAGACACGATTCTCCACATGATTAAGACCGTATCTAGGATCAATAGCTTTTACTTTAATTAACTGAGGGCCTTCTTTTAACCCCTTAGGTATTGGCATACGCCATAAATGTTTACTCTTCCTTTTAGCGTCTACTAAAGGAGAGGTTTTCATATTTTTATATCGCCCTTGATTCTGTAGCTCTATTAAACGGGTATAATGAGGGTCTACTCCTTCATAGTACTTCATCTTTTGCCAACTTACACCATCGAAGCTTATTTCAACAGCTGTATTCAGATCTGCCGCAAATACATTTGCATAGACATATCCATCGTTTAAGTGTTCTAAACTCTTATCCCACTCTTGTACTTCTGGAGTCCAAATCTGAATCTGTTTATTCTCAGCTCTACCAGATACTTTATAGGATAAGTTATAATCTCCTTTTTGTGTCTCTAGTGTCCAGTATCCCTTCCAAGTACCATCATACATCATAGCAAAAGGGATACCTTCGATATCATGAGGCCCTTGCCACCACGCACCACAAACAGCTCCAGCTACTAATTGATGTACAGGTTTTTTATTATCTCTTTCAAAGTACTGATGATACTGTGTATGTGTATGTCCTACAGCTACAAAGACTTCTTTATAGTCCTTAAACAAGTCTAGAAACTCCTGCTTATCTTCCATAAACTCAATAGGAATATGCATCATCACTTTTACTTTATCATACTTTAGAGCATAACGAGCTAGTACATTTTGTATAAAAGCTTTTTGTACCTCATCTATTGTTCCTATATATTCTTTGTCATTTACAGGAAGTATATTATTAAGTACTAAAATAAGCTCCTCTCCATATTCTAATGCATAATAAGATGGGCCAAAAGCTTTCTTATAACTACTATCTCTATCTTGAAGTGTTAGACCTGATCCAAAGTTTAAATCATGATTTCCAACCACATAATATATAGGGCTACCGATTACACCTAATGCCTGTGATAAAGGCTCAAATACTTCTAAACGATCAAAAGCTAAATCTCCAAGCGGAAAGATTAAATCTGGAGGTGTGGTAGCTAATTCGCTTACCACGAGTTTTTCTACGTGATGAATATCATCCATTACATCCGACTGCAAATCTCCCAATAAAACAGCCTTTAGAGATTTATCTTCCTCTTGCTTATACACAGGAAAATCATAACTCTTATGTTCTTCTCCAAAGGGGATATAAAACTCAACTTTATTAGACTTTGACAAAGGAGACTGATATCCTGAAGGCTTGATTAAAAAGATTTGCCCTTGCTCTAAACTGTTGATCTTATATTCACCTTTAGCATTAGTCACAACTAAATCCTTGCCATTACTGATCAAAACATCTTTCAACAGAGGTTCTCCTTTATCGTATTGCCTATTTTGATTGGTATCTTCAAATACTCTACCTGTTACTTGTGCCCCTTGAGCCCAAGCTCCACTCGTTATAATAAGACTTATACCTACTAATAAGCGCTTCATTAGTTATCTAGATTTAAGAGTTTTATAATCTTATGGTAGACTTCATTATTCTCATAAGCACCTCTAAACTCACCCGATTTAGGCCCGTAAGCAAAAATAGGTACCATAGCTCCTGTATGATCATGAGAAATGAAATCTCCTTCAATAATACCTTGTTTTACGTCTCCTTGTGGAATTGCAAAACCACCTGTCTCGTGATCTGCTGTTATAATAACTAAGGTTTGCCCGTCTTTATCTGCAAATTTTAAAGCTTCTGTTATCGCTTTATCGAAGTCAATTCCCTCTGTTACAATCCCCCCTGTATTATTAAAATGACCATAAGAATCTATTTTAGCTCCTTCTACCATTAAAAAGAAAGGTTGATTTCCTTTTGACAAAAAGTCTAAACTGTGTTTAGTAGATTGGGCTAAAACGTCTGTTCTTCCTTCTATCACACCTTTTAATCCTCCTTCTCCTAAGAAATAACCAACACGAGCATCCTTACTGGTACTAAGCTGTTCTACTTGCTCTAGTAAAGTAAACTCTTGCTTTAGATTCACATTGTTAAAAGACTTCTTTCCTCCACCTACAAAGAGAGAAAGTTGACTTTTTAATAAATCTTGAGCTATTAGTGAGCTATCATCTCTATCTTTTTGATGTGCATAAAAAGCAGAAGGCGTAGCTCCTGTTAACTCATCTGTGGTAATTACTCCTGTTTTATAATTAAACGGCGCTAAGTACTCTGTCATATTCTTTAAAGGCATTCTATCCATTCCCATCCCAATAGAGCGATTATAGGTTTTCTGACCTGTTGCTAAAGCAGTTCCTGCTGCTGCAGAGTCTGTTGTAAAATCATCTCCTGCTTGCGTTTTGATAAAGCCTACACTCTTCAGCTGAAGTAAACTTAAGTCACCTCCATTTGCTAAAGCAGCAGAAGATATCTGTGTCAAGCCATTTCCATCCCCTATTAAGAGAATAACATTCTTAATGGGTAAATCCTTATCGTCATTTGCAAATGTTGGCTTATAGACCTCAGATACTGTTTTATTATGATATACAGCACGATCTAAGTTTTTTAAGTATGTCTGTGCTAGATAAGGATTATCAGTATTGATAACATCAATACCCATATCATAAAATGCTTTAAATGCTGTTTTCCCATCAGGAGTTCCCCAAAAACGAACTTGTTTACCTTGTTTGTGGACTAAGTCTATTACCTCTTGAAGCTTTTGTCTTTCTTCTTCTACCATGCGCCCCTTACCATTCCAGACAGAGTAATCTTTAAAATTAAGACTTACCATGGTTACTCGTTCCCATAGCATTGCATTTTTTAAAGGAGTTAAACTCTGGTGATCTAATTTTACATAGTAAGGATATTGTTCAAAAACTTTTGTATCTGGCTTATTTCCAGAAATAACAAAAGTAATTTCTTGTTCTTTAATTAATCGTTCATACTTCTTTAGCACTGGTAATAATAGCTCCATAGACTGATTTGCATTTGATTTCAAATCGATTAAAAAACTAAGTCCCTTTGCCTTACCAATACCTAATTGAATAGCTTTTTCTAATGATTCCAAATACAGGCTTTCTATCGTTCTATTCACTTGTACAGAACTTACTTCGTGTGCTACATATAACTTGCCTTGTTCTATGACTAAATCAATCTCTATGGACTCTGCTCCATTAGAATAAGCCGTCCAAAAAGGAGTAGATTGATGATAATCATTATGAGAGTGTATCTTATAATTTCTTGATTGAGCATTAGCCATTAAAACACTCGAAATAAAGGCTATAGATAAAAAAAGTCGTTTCATTGTGTTGCATAAAAAAGAGGGCTAGCCCCAAAAAGGTAGCCCTCAATTGGTTTTGAAATTAAATTACCATCCTACGTTTTGTTGTATTCCTGATGATTGTACAGCCCTATTTGGTATTGGCCATACGTGCATATAACTTGAATCAAAGTTTCTAGCTTTCCATACCTCTGATACCTTATAAGGAGAATCAGGGTTAGAACGATCTTCGTGAATTCTTCCATAAAGAGGTTTTCCATAAGCCTCTTTTGCATCTCCCCATCTTACTAAGTCAAAATGTCTATTTGCAAATTCTCCAGCTAACTCTACTCTTCTCTCATGTTTTAAGTCAGTCATTGTCGCCCCATTCTTAGGTGCTAATCCAGCGCGCTTACGTACCTGATTTAATGCCTGATCACCATTCTGCCCAAGCATGATTTGAGCTTCTGCCTTCATTAGTAAAATCTCAGCATAGCGCATTAGAGGAACATTGTAGTTTGTTGTTGGTTTATCTCCATTCATATTGATAAACTTCCCTAAAGCATCTTCTGTACTATACTCATACATATACTTGTTAAACTGAAGTCCAGACATCGAATTCTCTGAAGAGTATCTTTTGGTCTGTCCAAAGTAGCTGAACTCATCTCCGAAGACTAATAGCGTTACTGCTCTACGTGCATCCCCTTTTTCGAACTCTTGGTATAACCCCTCAGTAGGTGTAAAATACCCCCATCCGTTATAAGCTCCCCATCCTTTGTTCTCTAACATACAGCCCGGAAGAATACTTCCTCCTTCTATTCCAGAGTTTACAGACCAGATATACTCACTCTTCCAGTTGTTTAAAGCACTGTGTAATTCTCTGTAATCTTTAGAAGGATTACCTGTATTGACAAGTGCTCTTCCTGATCCAGAATTTGTAACTGCGTCTGCATACTTAATTACTTCATTAAACTTAGAAGAGTCATATTGTGCCCAATATAAATAAGTCTTTGCGATATAGGCTAAAGCAGCATCTTTATGTGCTCTACCATAATTATCAGCTGAATAAGAAGTAAAAAGAGGCAAAAGCTCTGATGCTTTTGTCAAATCTTGAACGATATGATCATAGTTCTCAATCACGCTTTTTGGCCTTGTATAGCTTCCTGCTGGCTGAGACATATTAGCCTCTGTAATAATAGGCACACCACCGTTATTTCCATTATCTCCATACGTATGCGCTAGCCAGAAATAAAAGAAACCACGCATAAAGTAAGCCTCTCCTAGTACTCTCTTCTTTAATGATTCGCTAATTTTCATTCCAGGAACATTAACAATGATATCATTAGCTCTTCGGATTACTTTATAAGCATTTTGATAAATACCATTGATATAGCCCTCATCCCCGTTTAGGTTAAAGTTTTTAATGTTATCTGCTGTTGCATTAAGACGTCCTGTTACCATATCGTCAGAAGCATTAATATACCAAAAGAACCCTCTCCCGAACATTTCATCTTCCATCATCATCTGATACAAGCTATTAGCCGCCTCTGTAGCATCCTGTTCTGTTTTCCAGAAGTTTTCATAAGATGTATTCCCTTTTGGATCTAACTCTGTAAAATCAGAACTACAAGCTCCTAGTGATAAGATTGCTGATAAACCTAATACTAAGCTATATTTAGATAAACTATATTTTTTCATAATTATAAGTGATTAAAAAGTAAATAAGAAACCTCCTGATATTGTTCTTGACACAGGATATCTTGCTACGTCCATTCCTACACCTCCTACTTCTGGATCTATACCATCATATCCAGTAATCGTAAATAAATTATCTCCAGACATGAATATTCTTAAACTAGATTTAGGGGATAGACTATTCATTACACTCTTAGGCATAGTGTATCCGATTGTTAAGTTCTTTAATCGTAAATAAGAAGCATCTTCTAAGTACCAACTAGAAGTCGTTCCATAATTCTGATTATCATCCTTAGTAGATAATCTAGGAAGACTAGCATTCGGATTATCAGGAGTCCATGCTCCCATCACACGACTATCTAAATTATATCCTTGTAAAGAAGCATTGTAAGCCGTAAACTTATATCCGTTGAATACTTTCACATCACCTACTCCTTGGAAGAACATACTTAGATCAAAGTTTTTATATTCTAAGTTTAAACCAAAACTATAAGTGATCTTAGGTAAGTAAGCGTTCATAAACTGCTTATCATTATTATCTATCTTACCATCTCCATTGCTATCTTGAAACTTAAAGTCACCAGGTTTAGCATTAGGTTGTATTAATTTACCCTCTTTAGAACGATGCGCATCAATCTCTGATTGCGACTGGAAGATTCCTAAATAAGGAACTAAATAAGTAGAATAAAGCGGTCTACCCACTACAGATCTATATGGAGAAAGCACCCCACGAACATTATCTCCATGAGCGATATAATCTATTCCACTTTGGTTATATCCATTTAAGTTTACTAGTTCATTCTCTAAGAAACTTGCATTCCCAAAGATCTTATAGTTTAAGTCTCCTATATGATCATTGTAACTCAATGACAATTCGATACCTTTATTCAGTACTTCACCACCATTTACATCTGCTGCTGCTGTACCATGGTGAGCATCTTCTAATCCAGGAATAATCATCCCTTTAGTACGCTTACTAAAGTAATCAGCCACTACGTTTAAACGTCCATTAAAGAAAGCAGCATCTAGCCCAATATCAAAAGATTCTGATGTTTCCCATTTTAAGTTAGGGTTAGACTGACGGTTTACATAAGTCCCTTTACCTGTAAGCATACCATCCTCTCCCATAATAATATCACTATTGCTAAGTGGTACATCAAAAGAATAATAGCCTACAGAATTAATGTTTCCTATTTGCCCCCAAGAAGCTCTTAATTTTAACTCGCTAATTGCATTTACATTAAAGAAGTTCTCTTGTGATATTCTCCATCCCACAGACGCAGAAGGGAATACTTCTGATTGGTTATTCTTAGCTAGACGTGAAGTAGTATCCTTACGCAAACTTCCCGATACGAAATATCGATCATCGAAGTTATACATCACACGTCCTATCAAAGAAGTTAAGGCATCTTCATACACCTCTGTAACTGGCTTTCTGATGATAGAAGCATTACCCATATACTGGTTAAATGATTCTTCACTTCCAAAGCCTTCTCCTTGTACAGAAATATAGTCGTAATTTGTTTTTTGCGCTGAATGAATAGCTGTTAAATTAACATCATGCTTACCAAATGTCTTGTGATAAGTCAACTGGTTATCCCATATCCAATGGGTTTTTTCGTAGTTATTTTCTAATAGGTAGTTATTTAAGTTTGTTCTTCCTAACTCTGGTGCCTTAGGCGTAAATTTCTTATACTTATTACTTGTATAATCATAACTATAAGAAGTCTTGAAGGATAATCCATCAACGATATCATAGTTTAAATACACATTGGCATTTAAGAAATTCGTTGGATTAGATGTTGTAGGTCTTAGCAGTAATGCTACTGGGTTATACACATCTCCATACGCTCCAGCAAACTGTGCTAAATCATGAGGGACTACTCCTCCAAATTTACCATCAGCATCGTATACAGGCGCTGCAGAAGGCATATATAAAGCACTGATAACACTTCCTGAATAAGAACTTGTAGTATTAGTACCAATAGCATTTGTATTTGAGTAGTATACATTCTCTCCAATAGTAACTTTATCAGTCAGCTTAGTATCTGCCTTTAATCTAAAGTTATAACGTTCAGAAAATGTTCCTATTAAAGTTCCTTCTTTTTTATTATACCCAAGAGAAGCAAAATAATTCGTATGGTCAGAAGCTCCAGAGATACTAGCATCTACATTGTGCATAGCTGCAGTTCTAAAGATTTCATCCATCCAATTTGTTCTATTCACTTGCCCCCATGGATTAAGTAGAGCATCATGTGCAGACTGTCTAGGAACTCCTGCATTATCTGCTGCCATATTATATACAGAAGCTTGTCCTTGTGCATCTAATGGTGTTGGTAAGTTTGTTGCTTTTGAAAAACCTGTATACACATTTAAAGAAACACTAGGATCTCCCTTTACTCCTTTTTTAGTTGTAATTACAATTACTCCTGAAGCAGCCTGAGCTCCGTAGATTGCAGCTGCAGCCGCATCTTTTAAGATAGATACTGATTCAATATCATTTGGGCTAATTGCTGGACCATAATAAGGTACACCATCTACTACAGTAAGTGGTGCTTCATTAGCTAATGAACCTGAACCACGGATAACCATCTTACTGCTCTCAGAAGGATCTCCTCCTTGCTGTGTTACAGTTACCCCAGCAACTTGTCCTTGTAAGAAATCACTTAAATTAGACACTGGTCTAGAAGCAACTTGTTTAATATTATCCACTGTTGCAATCGAAGTGGTAATATCTTTTTTCTTTGAAGCTCCATATCCAATTAAAACGACCTCATCTAAAATATTGCTGTCTTGTTCTAAAAGGATACTTACTAATTGAGCGCCTTGATAGTTGATCGTTTTCGTTTTGTATCCTAAATACTCTACAGAAAGAGTACCCGCTTCTTTGGCTAATTCTAGTGTAAAATTCCCATCGGCATCCGTAGTTACCCAAGTAGAATTGTCCTTATTAGCGATTACTGTAGCAAAAGAAACAGGTAGGCCATCACTTTTGCCTGCTACCTTTCCTTTTACTATCACTTGTGCATGTAAGAAAGTACTACCTCCTATACATAACAGCCATACTAAGAAATGTCTTTTCATAAGATTGATTACATTGATATTTCACTTTCGAAAGTACTTCTGCTTTGCATAATACAGGGGTAATTTTCTTTCAGCGAAGTGTAATAATCTTTCAGTAAAAGGCTAATTCTATATCAGAGTAGTGTACTATTTGGACAATAACCTTTAGTTAACACTAGGATAATCTATTCTACATGTTCTTCTAGTCATTTTTAAAGTGTGAAGGACTATGTTCAAAACGCTTTTTAAAAGATTTACTAAAGTACTTCGGATCGTTAAAACCACATTCAAAACAGACTTCTGAAATTGTCAAGTCCCCTTTCTCGATCAATACTTTTGCTTTTTGTAAGCGCATTTCAATTAATATTTCTAAAGGAGATTGCTCTACAAACTCTTTAAACAAACGATAGCACTTCATCTTAGAAATACCTAGCTCTACTGTCAATTGATCTACACTGAACGAGGCATCACTAAATCTTGCATTCATCATTTCCATTCCTTTTCTAAACAAACGTTCATTAGGTGAAAGATTCACTATAACATCCTCTGTTAAATTCGTCTTCCAAAGGAGTGTATTACTTTCCTTGTTTTCTTTATCATAACGAATACGCTTAAAAACCATATTATCTAAGGTCATTTTACCAACTGGTAAGTGAATAAAATCACTAACCCCCAATTGACTCAATTGTTCCTGTACAAAATAATCTACTGTCTCTGCGATATAAAAGATAAGTAACCTTTGTTTCTGAGCCAGTTTTTTAATCTGTGCAAATAGAGATAAGGTGCGATCAGACATCTCAATATTATAAAGTACTAATGCGTCATACTTATAATGCTCTATATTCCCTACTACTCTACTCACACTGTGATTATAGACCAAATTAGTATCTTCTTGTCCTGCTAATAACTGTTTGACAATTGCTTTATCCTCTTCTTTAGCATACACTAGGATATTATTTTTATCCTTTGGTAACACTTGTAGCTCTTCTAAGAATTCATCCCAATTCCCCTTCTCTACTCTCCTATTTTCTTCTAATGGGACTAGAGGAATAGATATGCCAAGAGAGAACACTGACTCACTATTAATAATCAGTATACCATTTAGATTCTGTAATAAAGTCTCAAAAGCTCTGTAGTAAGGACTAAAATTTCTGTTGTCATTCCAAAACGCAAATAAAGTATGACTCTCTGAGTCTAAATCAATGTGTAAAACATTGTCCTTCATATAGAAGCGAACCGTTATTTGCTGATTATCTTCTAAGTACTTATAACATTCGTATAGCAGATAACGCAAGCACAGTTTAAAACGCAATAAATCTACTTCTACCCACTGAGCATCTACTTCATTACACACTACTACCTCTACACCATACTTCTCTTTTATCGCTCCCCACTCCTCTTTTAAGTGTTCTATAAAAGAAGTCATCTCTACACTTACTAATTCTATAGTGTCAAAATCTTTGACTTGCTCTATATAGTTCCACTCCCGAACCATATCATAAACTTTAATCAACTCCTCCTTTTGTGTCGTTTCTACATTAAGTTCTTCTAGTATCCCCAATGTATTGACAATAGGCTTCTTAATTCGAGATAACAAGAAGATTCTGAAATTCTCCATCTCTATATCGTCATTCTTTAATTTGCTATGTAGATTCAGTAATTCTCCTTTCTGTTGTTCTATTTCTTGATTTAAAATACTAAGCTGTTCATTTTTATTAGCGAGATGTCTCTTTTGTGCTTCCACTTCCTTTGTGCGATCTCTTACTTGTTTTTTAAGCTCGATCTCTCTCTTTCTCATCTTCCTTTGCTTGATACGTACACGCCATAAAACAATTACCCCTCCAGCGATGACAAATAAAATAACAAAATAAGGCTGTAAGAAAAAAGGCTTTTCGATTTCAAAAGCAATCATATATACTATACGCTTGTCTTTTTGTACTGTATCACGTATCTCTATCTGATAGCGTTTATGGTCTAAATCATCTAAATTAACTTCTTTTTGAGGAAGAACCCTCCAGTCATCAAAAAGACCTACTATTCTATATTCAAATTGATTAATCGGATATTGATTAAAACCTATAGGATATAAAGTAAGACGCAATTTATTCTCATCTGGTTCAAAAAAACTAACCTTTCCCTCTTCTGCTATACGTTCATTGAGTAAGACTCTAAATTCTGGGGCTTTTTGATCATTTCTGAGATGTCCTGGATCTATGATATTTAAGCCTTTATTTCCTCCATAAAGCAAAAAGCCTTTTTTACTCTGACTATATGCTCCTTCAGAAAATTCTAGTCCTTGCCAACCAATATAATTACTAAAGTTTAAGACGTTATAAGTATGTTTATCTATTGAAGCTATTCCTTTAGTAGTACTAATCCAAACATCATCCTGAGAAGGAGTAAGACTATACACCAAATGACTAGGAAGACCATCTTCTTCTCTAATTTGCTTCTTAAGTTCATAGTCAGTATCAAATACTGATATCCCTCCTAAAGTAGCCACCCATAGATCACCTGTAAAAGCATCTGCATAAGTAGAGAATACACTATTGCCTAGCAATCCTTTTTCTTGATTAATGATATTAATCTCCCCAGATCGACAATCGTAGAATACCACCCCATGTTCTTCAGTAGCTAAAATCAATAAATTATCTTGAATAGAAATATGACGAATATGGTATTGCTTTAATTTATCTTGATTGATAAAAGGTTCAAACTTTTTAGTCAGTGCATTATACTTGCTCACACCTCCCCAGCTACCCATCCATAGATAATGATTGATATCTTCTGCAAAGGCATACGTTCTATTACTGATAAAATGCTTGGTAATTCCCTCTTGAAAAAACTCTTGTTTACCCTCTTCTATCTTTACTACTCCTGCATAGGTTCCTATCCAGATATTACCATGAGAGTCCGAGTATAAACTGCGTATTCTGTTCCAATCCTTATTCTCTTTGTATTTTTCTATAACAACTGGTACAAAAGGTTCATTACGCTTCTTTTGATAAAAAACCCCTTGTGTATAATATCCTATCCATCTACCTCCTAGCTTATCTACCGCAATAGCGCGAATGGTCTCATGTGGTAGATGAGGTTGTCTCTCTGAATGAGAAAACACATAATCAAGACTTGCCTTATTCGTCGGTAGAATAGAGACTCCACCATCTTTAGTCCCTACCCATATATTGTCAAACTTATCTATATGCAGTACCATCACCTCATTACTGAGTAAGCTATAAGGATGCTGTGGATCTACTTTATGGTTTTCGATAATCTTATATTCCCCCTCTATTGCTCTTAATAGAAAAACACCTTGGCTTTTAGTACCGATCCATGTATTCCCATTAGTCTCTGTTGCAATAGCATTGATAATGAACTCCGGAAATTGCTCTCGTATATTCTCTAGTAAACTAGCTTGCACATAATACTGAGGAGACTTCTTTCTAGCATCCTCTACTAAGTGGTCTGCCACATCACCAATATAACGAGCATCTACAGATACAAACTGACCTCCTCTAAAAGTGAACCACTTTTTTGATTCTAGCTGTACGAGAATATTGCCTTGTTCATCTAAACTCAGTACACGAGGTTCACTAGAAAAACTATAATTCTGAAAAACATCATCCTTTATCCATAAACTTATCTGTTTCCCATCAGATAAGATCCACAAGCGATCTTCTCTATCCCTTAGTAATGCATAAATATCATTACCTCCAATAGAATTAGGATTCTTAGGGTCGTGTTTATAGACCTTTACTTGTTTGCCATCTAATAGGTTTAGCCCATCCCATGTCCCTATCCAGACTGCCCCATCAGGGTGATTTGCTATACAATTAATAGAATTATTAGAAAGTCCTTCTTTTGTAGTGATTGTTTTAAAGTGGACACTTTGCCCCCAAGAAAGGCAAGAAAACAGAAAAAATATAAAAAACCAACGCATCGGCACTATTATAGCTTATAAAATGCGTAAAAATAAAGGTATTGAAATATTTAGTCTATAAGCCCAAGTTAAATTATAGTTACCTATATGTTAGAAAAAATGTTTTAATACTATACAGATAACACATCTCTTGACAATATCTCCTTACTAGGATTATCAAATAACGGTATCTTATTCATTCTTTTATAATTTTATCTTTTCTTATATCATCACATAGATTAAAAATCTCTTTCCATATATCACTTTCTCTTATACCATTAATACTCCATAAGTCCGTCCCCTCGGTACTCAAATATAGGCATCTAACTCTCTCTGCTTTCTCATACGTTTCTATTGATATTCTTTTATTAGTAAGTAGCTTTATAAGCGTATCACAATAAAAAAATGTACGAACATTAATATCAAATACTTCAAAAATCAAATATTCTATTTCATCATCATTACGATCTAGAAGAAAAGTACCACAACAATTAAGAGTTTCTAAAAAATAGCTATACAATTGCTCTTCACTAATCTCTTTCATCTTATTTCTCACTATTAATCTTCCTTTTATCACAAATATTCTCCCTTATTCCCCATACATCTTGTCTCATAAAAATAACATCTATTAAGTATTGCTTTCCTCAAGCATTATTTAAACCATAACTAATAAGCCTTTTAGCAATATCTAGATCGCTTACATTCTTATAGGTCTCTTGATTTGATTCTTCGATCATGTCAAGAAACACATAGAAATCAAATAAACTTGACAACACTATATTATTAGCTTCAAACTCTAACACTCCTTCTGTCTGCTCTAGTTCAAAAAAGAAGATCTCGTTATCTATTTGAAAAGGTGTCTCCATGTATATTTCGATAACCTCTGAATCAACATTTAGGAAGTACAACTTACAAAAGTCCTGATAAGTCCCTCCTTTTCTGAAATATTTCACTAAGTCCACTAACTTCATTGTTTCATCTAATTATAACATCTACATTATACTATACAACTACAGTATCGTTCTAGATAAAGCAGTGTTTTTTAATTTAAGGTAAATCATTCGCTACTATAAGGGGATTAATACATGAATAGCACTTCCTCACACTTTGAATAAAATTAATCAAAATAACAAAACCAAAATACAACAATTCAAATAGCTATATAAAACAATTCCCATTGCTTAATTCTCTTAGACACACCACCTATTTCTCCCCTTACCTCCTACACCCTCTTTTCTCCTATCTATTTTTTTACTACCTTTGCCTGCAGTAAAGGCTTTGACTCAATGGTTATTATTGAGAATATTCTTCTATTCAAAGTCTGGTACATCTTACCAAAAAGAAAGCACAAACCACAGCTTTCAAAATCTCAATTTCAAAATTTTAACAAGTTTTTTAACATCGTAAATTCACTGCGAACCGAGTATTCATGCGGTCTCCGTTGTGGTTTGTTCGGAAAGTGTTCGGAAAACACCCCTTTTTCCGAACACTTTGCAAAGAACTTCCGAACAACGTCCAAACAAACTTCCCAAAAGCCTTGCTGTCACTGGCTTTATCGCGTGCTTAAAATCCCTAAAAAACATCTAAATGTTAATATTTTTAACAGCTGTGATTTGTCCTGTTTTTTGAATTTAGATTGGTTAAAATATTCTCATATTTAGAACTTTCATAAGCTTTAGTATTTCTATAATAGAGTAAAAAAAAGTCAATAAACTTATAGTAGACCTCTGATTACCAAATTCTTTCATTTCATTCCTAAGAAATGGAACTCAACTTTTAGTCCTTTATTCTAAGACAAAAAAAAGAGCCCGAAGGCTCTTTCTTATTTATTGTTTCAATACCCATGAGAAAATCAATGGGGCTACAATAGTAGCATCTGATTCGATTACATAACTAGGTGTATCTACGTCTAGTTTACCCCAAGTAATCTTCTCGTTTGGAATACATCCTGAGTAAGATCCAAAAGAAGTAGTAGAATCTGTAATCTGACAGTAGTATCTCCATCTCAATACTGAATCATCCTCTAAATCCTGTGCCCACATAGGAGCTACACACATAGCGAAATCTCCAGCAATACCTCCTCCTATCTGGAAGAAACCAACTCCTTGATCTACAGCATTCTTTTTATACCAATCTGCTAACCACACCATATAGTCTATTCCACTGTTTACCGTTCTAGACTTCAATTCCCCCTTGATTACATAAGAAGCGAAGATATTCCCCATCGTAGAGTCTTCCCATCCTGGTACTACGATTGGTAAGTTTTTTTCTGCAGCAGCTAGCATCCATGAGTTTTTAGGATCTATCTCATAATGCTCTTCTAACACACCGCTTAATAGTAACTTATACATATACTCATGTGGAAAATAACTCTCACCTGCTGCTTCACTGTCTTTCCATATTTTCTCGATATGCCCTTGTATTCTTCTAAATGCTTCTTCTTCAGGGATACAAGTATCCGTAACACGGTTATATTTATTCTCTAACAGAGCCAACTCATCCTCAGGAGTTAAGTCTCTATAGTTAGGAATTCTTTTATAATGAGAATGCGCTACTAAGTTCATAATATCCTCTTCCAAGTTAGCCCCTGTACATGAGATAATAGCTACTTTGTCCTGTCTAATCATCTCTGCTAATGAGATTCCTAGCTCAGCAGTACTCATCGCACCTGCAAGAGAAATAAGCATCTTCCCTCCTTCATCTAAAAACTTTTCATACCCTTGAGCAGCATCTACTACAGTTGCTGAGTTAAAGTGGCGATAATTATGCGCCATAAATTGAGAAATAGGTCCTCTATTTTCCATTTTACTTGTATTGATTAAATTATTATTTAATAATGATATAGCCTTATCACGCTATTTTTGGGATACAAAGATTAGGATATAGAAAAAGGTTTTTTTTATCATATGATAAAAAATGTTTTACATTTTTAGCAGTTATAATCCATACTCTAATCAGGTTAAATTTTTGTACTTCAATAAAAATAACTTTATTTGTAATAGAGAGATTCCTCTATCGAATAACAACCAAAACAAATATTATGACACAAGCAATCCAAGATCTATATCCTGAGAGCTTAGCGCACTGCTATGGCTGTGGAAAAAACAATCCTAATGGACATCAACTAAAAACATATCTTGACGGAGAAGAAACAATCGCTCGTTTTACTCCAGATACTAAATACACTGCTATACCAGGAAGCGTATATGGTGGTTTAATCGCTTCTCTACTAGACTGTCATGGTACAGGATCAGCAGCGGCATTTTTGTGTAAGCACAATAATATCCCACTAGAAGACACTATACCTGTGAGATGTGTAACAGCTTCTCTTAAAGTTGATTTTAAAGCCTCTACTCCTATGGGAGAAGAACTAGTGCTAAAGGGTAAACTAAGAAGCATAGAGGGCAGAAAGGTATGGGTAGATCTAACCCTAGAGGCTAATGGAATAATCTGTGCTACGGGTGAAATCTTAGCTATCCAATTAAAAGAGTAAGGGTTTGTATTTTTGTGATGTCGTTTTTTTATAAAATCGCGATGGTGTGAAATCGATTGGTCTATGCTGTCCATATATAGTATATCACACCCTCTAAGTACATTATAGAGGTGCATACACGCCACGAATTAAATATCTGCGACAGCACAAGTAGTAAAGCCTTATTAGCAATATAGCTAAAAGAGTAATCATATATGTTAAAAAAGGGAACCTCAATATAAGGTTCCCTTTTTTTAACTTACACTATATCAACAACTAGTAAAATCATTTAGTCTATAATATTAAAGTAAAGTGTATTAAGCCCCTAGGGCAAGACTGTAAACTAATTACTGTGAACCGTTAACTTCCTAAGGACTATGTGTCAAGCCATTGCTTTATCGCTCGTGTTCTTTCTCTACTTAGATCCACCTCTACATCGCCCTGTAATACTACACTTACCTTACTGTTTAGATTATTCTGAATAGCAGTGATACTCTCGTAGCTTATTAGATATTGTCTAGATATTCTAAAGAATCGATTAGGATCTAATTCTGATTCTAGTTCTTCCATAGTGAATGGTAATACGTGAACAGATTTATCAAACATAACTGCTTTAGACAGACGAAATTCTGTATAGATATAGGCAATATCACTTGTCTGTACAACTTTATACCTATCGTTATTACTCAGTAAAAAACGTGTTCTATAACTCTGTTTCTTTCCGTGTATAACTTCGGTTAGATTGCTTAAGATTTCTTTATCTAAGACCTGTAATTGATGTAGTTTTTTATACTTCGCTATGCTTTGTTCTAAGGCAGATTTTTTGATTGGTTTTAATAAATAATCTATACTGTTAACCTGAAATACTTGTAAGGCATACTGATCATAAGCTGTCGTAAAAACAATCGGTACGTTTACTTCTATGGCATCAAATATTTCGAAGCATACTCCATCTCCTAATCTTATATCCATAAAGATTAGGTCAATATCATCATGCTGCTCTAGCCATTCTATACAGTCCTCTACACCTTCTATAACCTGCACGACCTGAATATCTTCTTTTATATCCTGAAGTAAGGTAGTCAGATGCTGTGCATTATACTGTTCGTCTTCTACTATCAATACTTTTATCATAGCTTATAACAATGGGATTTTAACTCTAAAAACGGATACGGTCTGTTCTATCACGACCTCTCTGTCTTCGATCAGTAAGTATCTCTTTTTTATATTCGTCAGTCCTAACTTAGAAGAATGAGGAAGAGTGTTCAATAATTGGAGGTTATTCTCAATAATTAAATATTCTTCTTCCCCATAAATATTCACAAAGAGGGGACTTTTTTTGGTTGCTTTATTGTGTTTTATTGCGTTTTCTAATAACAATTGTAAAGTCATGGGTGGAATCTTCATTCCTAACAGCTCTGGTCTGACATTGATCTCTACTTGTATACTTTCGCCAAAGCGAATCTTAATCAAGTATAAATAATCAATCAAGAACTGTATCTCCTTGGCTAGACTGACTAAGTCATGCTCTAGGTTTGCCAATAGATAGCGTTGCACATCAGACAATCGCTCTAAGAACTCACTTGCTTTCTCTTTATCCTCTTGGATTAGGCTTCTTAGTACACTGTAATTATTAAACATAAAGTGTGGGTCTAATTGAGCTTTTAAAGATGCTAGTTGGCTCTGTAATACTATTTCTTTCATCTGTGCATTTTCATAAACGGATTCTTTCCACATCGTTATTAGCTTTCTTCCATTGTGTACAACGATAACAAATACAGTAAGGCATAAGCCTATAAAAAACATCTGTCTAGCGCCTAACCAGTCTTCTCGTGCTGTATGATCTTGATCTATTAAATAGTAATCTGTCACAATAACTAAAAATAAGAAGACTACAACACAAATAATCACATGCAATACTCCAAACCGAATTACTTCTTTTATAGAATACGTCTTTATCGGCAATCGGTCTGACAGATAAATACCTAGGGTAGTCACAATCCAACTGATAGCTATAAACCAAATCACATCTGCCGTAAAGGTATATCCACTCTCAAAAGAAACTATCTGATACTGATCTGCAGTACTAATAATGTACAACGAAAAAATAAAAAACAACGCTACTAAGAGCGTTAAAGCTACTCTATACCTCCATTCTTTCTTACTCCTCTTTTGCTTTTGTGTTTTCATTACAGATTAAAATTATGCTATTCTTTCCTGATTTTTTCGATTATATACCTAAAGTAACAAAAAACAAAGCTCGTTTTACATTTTTTATAACTGAACTTGTCTTCCTTAGTCTTAAGTTAAGAAATAGCTCTCAATTACAATACCAGAATAGCATTTAACCTATTACTTTCATCATATAATAATACCCTGAAAAGCCAAGTTTATCACTTGTTCGTTCGTCTAATTCGTTGTATTTCACTTCTACAAAACCTATTTGCTCATATAGTTTTTTTGCACGAGGGTTCTCTTTAATTACATCTAAACTTACATATCTTGCATGATGTTCTAAAGCTAACTTTTCTACTTCTTCTAATAGCATTTTTCCGACTCCTAATCCTCTAAAATTCTCATCTACCGCAATAGCATCTACATAGACCACATCCTTATCTCTCTTAGAAGGAAAGTACATAATGAGCTGCATCATCTTATAAAGTCCTCTTATCAGCCCATATACCTTAATCATAATACTCAGAGAAATATTCAAAGTACATTGACCATTGTGTTGATAAGCTGCTACACCTATTAATTCTCCTTCACTAGAACGTGCCACGATAATATGCTTAGCATCTAGAGATGCTAAAATAACTTGATGTATTTCTTCCTCTGCCCCTAGTATTCCTTTTAGTTTTTCATTAAAAGCCTGTTGCAAAACATGAGCAGCAGTACTGCGGTATCCCCTGCCCAAATATCTATTTATTCTCATCTTCTCTAATTATTCTTACACAAAAATACAGGGGTATTCAGCTCTTATAGGGTATAGATACATCAATTGACATTTTTTGCTCTTGAATAACCTATTCACTTCTATTTAACCCAGATTATGCAATAGACATATAAACGAAAAGTAATTATACAAAATAGGTCTGAATTAGTGATTAAAGCATACTATAGTATGGTTTTAGAGCTAATGAAAGAACTATGAAGTAGAATTGCTTTGTAGTATTTGGCTAATGCGTAATGTGGGTTTAAGCTTAATTGCACTATAATCATCGTTTCGGTGGCTTTAGTATAGAAATGAGTTAGTTAATGTAAAAGTTCCAATAAGCCATAAAACATCCTAATACATTTGCCTCAGAAATAAATGCTAAGATCGTTTTAATTATGAAGCAACTATTATTAATTCTATTAGGGGTAATTAGTTTACCATCATGGGCTCAATCTCAATTAAAAGGGGTAATAAAAGACACACAGGCCAATCCTATCGGATGGGCAACTGTAATCTTGCAAGCAACGGACAATCCTAAAGAGGAATACTTTATCACAAGTGAGGAAGATGGAACTTTTGTTTTCACAGATATAAAATCAAAAGGAAGTTTTAAACTAACTGCTAGCTTTATAGGGTATAAAGATACAGTCTCTACTATCACTATAAATGATCATACAACACCGATCAATCTAATCATACAAAGTGACGAAAACATCTTAGATGAGGTAATGATCACCAGCCATAGAAAGGCTCTTAAAGTAACTCCTGGCAAAGCTACATTAAATATAGAGCAGAGTAACTTAGCACAAACACAGTCTGCCTATGATGTACTAAAGACACTCCCTGGGGTTACTATTAGTCAAAACGGAGAGTTAAAAATAAAAGGCAAATCAGGTGTCACGGTATTAATGGACGGACAGCCTACTCAGCTATCTGCAGAACAATTAAAGACCATACTTAAAGGGACTCCTGGCTCTACTTTAGAGTCTATAGAAATTATGAATATACCATCTGCTAATATAGATGCTTCTGGTACAGGTGGAGTAATTAATATTATCTCTAAGAAAAAGCTAGTTCAGGGCTTTTATGGAACAGTTAATTCAACAGTCGGTATTAGTAATAAAGTAAGCACAGATCACTCCTTAAACTTAGGGTATGGCAATGACAATTGGAACTATAACTTCTTGTATTCATTTAGCTATTCTCCTGATAGATTAAGAGAGAGATATGATAAAAAAGATCTGGCTTCATTAGATCATACATGGTCAAATCAGTCTCAGTTCTCGGTTCTTAATAGTAAATCTCACTTAGTCAGACTAGATATAGATAGAACATTCCAGAATGGTCATATACTAAGCTTAAAAACGTCTATGGATTATAACGATACTCCTAGTACAGTACATACCAACACAGCGTTAGGAAACAATAACGATCTCTTTCACAGTGTACAGAAAAATGAAAGCAAGAGTAAATTGACTAGTTTTAAAGCTGATGTAATCTATAAAATGAAAATAGCAGAAAAGGAAAGTTGGACTACTTCCATTGGTACCATGTATGTCAAATCAGATATCAATGATGTAATCTATGGTAATAATGGACAACTATTACTACCACACGCCTTACTGACCAAACAGCAGAATAAATATCCTACAGATAGAAAAGAGTTCAATTTTAAATCTGATTATCAGAAACAACTGTGGGATGAAGAAAATACAACTGCAAAAGTAGAGTTTGGCGTAAAGAGTAATTATTCTATTCTGAAAACAGATGAACGTTTATATACATTCATCTCCAATGGAAACGACATTAATGCTTTGCACAAAAGTCAATTTGAATATAAAACAGGTGTACATGCTTTCTATGGATCAGTAGATATGACATTCGATAAATGGGCTATAACAGCAGGTTTAAGAGGAGAATACACACATATCAATGGAGATACCTTAGCTCATAAAAAGTTAATAAAACAAGATTACTTCTCGCTATTCCCTACTGTACAACTAACGTATACAGCTAGTGATTACTATTCTGTAATGGCTTCTTACTCTAGAAGAATAGAAAGACCTGAGTTCGATAAATTAAACCCTGCTATTCGTTATCTAAATAGTACAACAACATCAATGGGTAATCCTAATCTACAGCCTGAATATTCTAATAATATAGAATTAGATCAGCAGTTCTTAGGTTTCATAGATTTATCTATCGGATATAGTCGCATTACAGACCCTATGCTATACAGCTATTTCAACGAAGGAATAAACAAGTCATATTTCACAAGTATTAATGGCAAAAGTAGAAGTGAATGGTATGCTTCGTTATCTGCTCCTATACCAGGTATCAACTGGTGGGAAAACTACCATGGGGTTTACTTTTTTAATACTCGATTTGACAATAACTTAATCAATGAGAATAAAAATAGTGTTGGGGTATTTACCTATAACAACTTTAAGTTGCCTTATAATATGAATATCGAGCTTACTGCTTGGTACCAAAACGGAGGAATAGAGTCTAACTTTAGATATCGTTCATTAGGAGAAGTAAACTTGGGAGTCAGTAAGAAATTCTTAAATGAGAAATTTACAACTACACTTGCAGTAAGTGATCTGTTCAAAACAGGAGGTATTAGAACAACAATTTTAGAACATCCTGATCAACTGACCAACTTCACTGTAAAGAATGATATGAGAGTATTCAAACTAGGAATAACTTATAATTTCGGTGGAAAGAACAAAAAAGGAGATGTTCCACAAGAGGAAACAACGATAAACAAAGGACATTCTCCTGTCAAAATTATTAAATAGACCATCAAATAATTATGTTTCAATAGGTCAATGAAGTATGTATTATTTTCAACTTCTTCACTATTCTTATATAATGCATATCGTAGTTGACCTCGGAGAGGCTGTCTTATTAGGCAGCCTCTTATCGTTTATACACTTCCTATTATTCTAACTTTAATGCCAAATACTCTTTCACGATAGGAATATCAGCTTCAGCCCAATCGTAGTTTAATAAATCCTGATAATCAACCCATAAGACTTGAGCGTGTTCTTTTAATTCAAACTCTTGTGAAGTTGTACTACAAATAAAAGGAAATAATTCTAGAGAAAATGTATCATAGTGATGACTTACAGGTGTTAGCCTTGATTGTACTACAATATTTAGATTGAGTTCTTCTTTTACCTCCCTTACAATACATACTTCATCTTTCTCCCCTCTTTCAACCTTACCCCCAGGGAACTCCCATTTATAAGGTAATAGCATATTCTGATTTCGCTGAGCTATCAAAACCTTCTGATTAAACTCAATGATGGCACAAGTAACCCTTAACATAATAATAAATTTTAACATTTATAAAAAACACAATCCAATATACGATTTACACAACAATAAGCTTATATCATCTCTTTAAAACAACTATCTAATTAAATACAAGACACTTATATCCTCTAAAATGCAATATTACATCTTTATTATTGTTAGTATCCTGACTTTCACTAGTATACTAAAGGTATACTTTATGTTAATACCACTCCTGTTGGATTGCATATATTATGAGATACACATACATTTGCACTGCTTTTAACGATAAAAAAGCTTTATTTTCTTTGTTCGAAACACAAGTTGGTAATAAAGATCTATCCTAAATTGAATATATATTGCCCCACAATTGAAAATAAATTAAATTGCTATGAGAAAAAAGCCTCAAAAGACAAATGTCTAATGAGGCTTTTTTTTATTTTATCTCTTTAATTCTAGTTCCTTTACCTCTCCTGTCAACATATCTAAGGTATGATAAGTATATAATAGTACTTCATTACCAAAGAGCGCATCTTGTATTCTACCTCTATATTGATATCCTTCTATGGTATTTACCAGTACTCCTGTTTTTACATTCAAGACAAACTCTGCTCCCCAATTATTGGTCTCAGTAGAGGATGCTTCTAACATTAGATATTGATTATCTTCTGACAGTAACATACTTGACGAATTAATACGTACAGGTGATTCTAGTAACGTATTAAAATCAACAGACCAAATCACCTTATATGATAAATCAAGGCAATAAACAATACTACTTTCTGTCAACGCAATTAAATGTTGACTATCATTAGTATACTCTACCTTACCTATCTTTTCTTTTAGGCTAGTTTTTATCTTCTCTGTTTCGCCTGAGACAAAGTCAAATAAATAAAGTGTATCCTTAAAAGTCTCTGAAGGAGCAATGAATTGATTCTTCTCTTTATTAAAACTTCCTTGATAAGTACGGATATTTTTAGGCATTTCTGCTATAATCTCTTTGGTCGCTAAGTCTAAACAAAAAGGTTTTTTATTATGAGCAACGATTAGTACTTTATCAGAGTCTAAACTGAACTCTGCATCATATATAAAATAAGTATTCGTAAAAAACACTTGTTCTTGTGTATCTACACGTAGGATAGCAAAATCTGTTTTAAACGCTCTAGTCGTCTCTGATATTTTATTTATAGCGATATACTTTCCGTCTGGAGAAATGGCATTAATACGCCATTCTTTATAATCTGCAAAGCGAATAACTCGCTCTTCTAGAAAGTCATATAACATTAACCCTTCTTCGTTGCGGTCTTTTTGATATTCAAATAATCCTCTTTTTGCTATTCTATTTATTTTCATCTATGCTTATCTTGTTACTTTGATTCCCTCAAAGCCTTATTGAGCCTGCAAGATAGAAAATCGAGTAAGAAAATCAGCAATTAGTACAGAAGATATTCACAGTGGTATTACCAAGGCATTTTATCTGTTTTTACCTCGTTAGACAGGTCAAAAGAAGCACTGAAATAGCCTGTACTATCTACTCTCTTTAGATTATAAGTATATGTATTATCCTTAATCGTCACCCACCATACATTCCCTGCTATTGTACTCATCATATCTACTGTCTCTTGATCTGATGGGAAAAATTGCATATCAGCAAATCCTGTATTGGTAGCAGTACCTCCATACATCGTGATATCATCTGGTGTTCCGTCCTGGTGTCTATGATCGTGCTTTAGCTTTACTAGTCCATTCTCTAGTGTAAATACCCAAGTACGAGATAAATCTTCACCTACAAAGAATGAGATCTTCACCTCCTCCTCTTTACAAGAGATTACCTTCATCAATAACTCTTTATCTTTAAAATCAGCAGGTACATTAGGAGACACGATTTGACCTGCATATGCTTTTCCACAGTGAGCAGCGAGAGACGCTAAGAATTTCTTAGGATTATCTATGGTCTTCTGTGCAAAAGAAGTAATAGTCATTAAGCAAATCACAAGGGTAAATAAAACACGCTTCATAAATATAAATTAATTAGTTTGCTCCAAACATAGACATTTTAAATTCAATTAACTATCAAGCATATAAAAAAACAAGGCTACTTAGTATACTAAATAGCCTTGTTCTTGTTTGGATCTGACACGCTTTATATTACGGTAATAAAATAAATAGCAATAGTGTCTAGATCTAAGCGATTATATATTCTTGAAAAATCTTCTTTGCTTTCTTTACTCCTACTTCTTTTTTGTACTTGTCATGAGAGGAGATATACACTACAGGAGCGCTCTTACACATTCCTTGACATTTCATCTTACACAAAGAGTAATCGTTAGAAAGCCCACTCTCTTCTAATAAAGCTTTAAAACAACTTTTAGTCTCTTCATTATATCTACAGCATTTTTTTCCATCACAAACGAAGATAGTTCTCTCACCTTTCTTAACTTTACTCATAGTTTTAGAATTTGATACAAATATATTTATTTTTATCTATTCTAAATTAACTAAATAAAATTTAGCACACTTTTATGAAATTAAGATATTGGTTGATATTATTTGTTTGTTCTATTCTTACTTTTAATATTATTACACGTTTTCCTGATGCTATTGAAGCCTTTTATACAAATGGTTTTTATTTCTATTTATGTAATGTTTTCAATACGATTACCAGTCTATTCCCTTTTTCTGTAGGAGATATACTATATACCATTATAGGGTTATTTCTTATCCATAAGTTTTATCAAGTTTTTAAAAAATACAAAGGATGGAAGAAAATCACAATGGCTTGTGCGGCATTAACTTTTAAATGTATTGTTATATTCTATATTCTATTTAATATAGGTTGGGGATTAAACAACTTTAGGCCAACTCTAGAAAGCCAATTAGGAATAGAACGTGGCTATGATCAGGAGAAGTTATTAAATCTAACAACCAAATTAATACAAAGAGCTAATCTATTACAACTAGCTATTACAAATGACAGTACGATAGCTGTAAAGCTAAAACAAGATATCAATACAATATTAGCTGATTCAAAAAAAGGTATTGAACAAATAACCTTCTTGCATCAAATTGATAATACCAACTCATTAGCAATCAAAGAGTCTTTATTTAGCCTTCCTTTAACTTATATGGGGTTCTCTGGATATATCAATCCTTTTACATTAGAAGCGCAGGTAAACAATAAAATACCTACCCTTACCATGATTGTCACAGCATCTCATGAGATGTCTCATCAGTTAGGGTTTGCAAAAGAAAGTGACGCTAACTTTATAGGCTTTATGGCGGCATATAATCAAAAAGATACTGCTTATCAATATGCAGCTATTATCTATGCCCTTAGATACTGTGTGTCCAATATCAATGATAGAGATTCAGTAGAAGTTAAAGCTTTATTTGAAACAATACACCAAGGAGTGAAAGATAACCTAAACGAGAATATTATATTCTGGAGTGAATATAAGAATATCACGGATTCTTTCTTTAAGGTATTTTACAATGGCTTCTTAAAACTTAATAATCAAAAAGAAGGCCTACAATCTTATAATAAGTTTGTAGACCTTCTGATAAATTATGATTTAAAAAATCCTATTCTATAAGACTTTATTCTCTTTCATCCACTTTGTTTTTAAATGGTCGAATGATTAAACGAGCTTGTCTGTCAAACATCATATAGTTATACATCCAGTTCCAGAATACAACTAATTTGTTTCTAAATCCAATTAGAGACATCAAGTGAACAAACATCCATACAAACCAAGCAAAGAAACCGCTAAATTGGAACTTAGGTAAGTCCACCACAGCTTTATTACGTCCGATAGTTGCCATAGATCCTTTATCATTATATACGAATGATTTTAAAGGTTGACCATCTCTTAATCTAATCAAGTTATTCGCTAATAATTCTCCTTGCTGTATAGCAGGCTGAGCCATCATAGGGTGTCCCATAGGAGTCTTATCTGTCATCATAGTAGCGACATCACCGATAGCAAAGATATCTGTAAAGCCTTCTACTTGATTGTATTCATTTACTTTTATTCTATTTCCTCTTTGAATAACAGTCGCATCAAAACCATCTACAGTAGCTCCCATTACTCCTGCAGTCCAAATCACCGTTTCTGCTGTGAACTCTTTACCTGATTTTGTATATACTTTCTTACCTTTATAATCTGTTACTATTTCACCTAAATACACTTTCACACCTAGGTTCTCTAAGAATTCCTGTGCTTTTCTAGATGATTTCTCACTCATTGCATCAAGTACTTTATTAGCTCCTTGAATTACGTTGATTTCCATCTTATTAAAGTCTAAGTCCGGATAATCCTTAGGCAATACATGCTTCTTCATTTCTGCTAAAGCGCCTGCAAGTTCAACCCCAGTAGGTCCTGCTCCAACGATCACAAAGTTCATTAATGCTTTCTGCTCTTGATCATCTGTAGTCTGTAAAGCCTCTTCAAAGTTCTCTAATACTAAACTACGGATATCTAATGATTCAGGGATAGTCTTCATTGCCATACTATTCTTAGTAATGTTTTCATTACCAAAGAAATTTGTCTTAGATCCTGTAGCAATTACAACATAGTCATAAAAAATCGTACCAATATCAGCAACTACCTTCTTATTTTCAGTATCTATACGTTGAACATTAGCTAATCTAAAGTAAATCTCTTCATAATTTTGTACAACTTTACGAATAGGATATGCAATAGATCCTGACTCCAATCCTCCTGTTGCTACTTGATACAACAGTGGTTGAAACGTATGATAATTATGCTTATCTAAAAGCACAACTTGAAAATTTTTGTTCTTTAGTTTTTTAGCAAGTGCTAAACCCCCAAAACCTCCACCAATAATAACAACACGTGGGCGCTTTGAAGTAGGAATATTCATCATAATCACTCGATTTTTACAATGCAAATTTACAATAATTAATTCGCATTGATAAAAATTTCAGTTTTCTAAATTTCCCTTAATCTATGTTCTAATTTAAGACAAAAGAAGATTTAAAGCCCTATTTTTATTGATTTGATAATTTGAGTTACGCTAATTATAGAACTTTTACTTCTAATGCTAAAAAACTAACAATTACATTATTTTAATAATTTTCATACGTTTTTGACAAATACCTGAACTTTATAATTTTACTTAGTATACGCTTATGAAAAAAGGCAAGCTGTTATTCACAACTTGCCTTTTGTCTATGTAATAATCAATGATTATTTAAAATTATTTCTAATATTTCGTATTAAGGGTTCTAATCCATTTAATTTTAACTCATAAATTAGACCTAATTGTTCTCCTAGTTTACCCTTTGGGAAGCCTTTATTATGATACCAAACGATATAATGTTCTGGTAAGTCAATCAAATACCTTCCTTCATATTTGCCATAAGGCATTTTAGTATGAGCGAGTTCTACTAAGTACTTTTCATTATCTATCATTAGTTAAGCACCTTTACATTTAAGTCTGTATCATACTGTAGTAAGTATACTCCACTATTTCTAAGTGTTCCTTCTGGATTTCTACTATAACTAAATCTATTCTCTATTTCTTGAGATTTTTTACCAATAGTTGGTATAAACCCTTCTTTCTGGAACATTCTGAAAATCACATCTAATGTCACATCAAATCCTCTTGTAGCAAAACGATTAGGATACACATTATATCTGTTTTTATACTCTTGTCCAAATAAAGATTCAGATCTAGACTCTCTTGAATCTCTCGTTACTGAAGGGAAAGTATATTTTAAATCAACTAAAGTCTCTATTCTAATCTCACTGTAATCAAAGACATCTGACTTGTCAAAAGAAGCAATCTGAATATCATAATCCTTTGTTTTATTCTTTAACTTATCCGTAAATAATAATGCCGATGCTATACTATTAGAATCTAGTACAAAGACATTTTTCTTATCTTTTACTAGCGTTTTATCTATCTCTCCTATTTGACTAGTACTAATCATTTTAATATCTGGAAAGTACTGATTCATAAACTGCTTTGTCGATTGTTTTTTATCATCTACAATTACGGTAATCTTAGCTCCAGACTTCTTAAAGTACTCTAGCAACTGATTTTTAAGTACATTACTATAAGGCATAGTCTGTACAAGTCTATTAGACGCAGTAGCTTTCTCATTTGACAATGGAGACACTAGTATTACTTTGTCATTAGGCAAAGCCTTTACAGCAGCATCTACATTACTCTGATAAAATGGCCCAATAATCACATCTGTATTACTAAAGTCTTTAGAGTTAAATAAGCTCTTCACACCACTACTATTCTTGCTTTCACTAGAATCATAGACATTTACGGTTAAAGGTAGATTAAGACTCTCTGCATACTCTACAGCCATCTTAGCTCCTGAGTAGAAGTCTAAAGTCATATTCAAGAACCCATCAGAACTCAATTTCGCATCTATATTATCTCCTAACTTATCGATATTAAAAGGCAACAATAACGCTAACTCCTTATGATCTAAGCGACTAATAGAATTACTCAAATCAACATAACCTCCTGTTGTATCAACTGTCAAATAACCTTCATTCTCCTCTTTTGGCATATTTTCTTCTACAACAATATCTAGACCTTCTTTATAAGGCAATATTAACTCCATACCGCTCTTTAATCCTTGTTGAAGATCTGGGTTAAGCTTAATAATCTCCTTAATAGGCACATCATACTTACGACTTATACTATATAGCGTTTGTTGTGGTTCTACTATTAAGCGAATAAACTTATTCTCTTTAGGAGTCTCTGGAGTTACCTCCACTACCTTAGCCTTTGCCTGAAAACCATAAGCAGGCACTTTTATCGTTTGCCCACTTTTAAGACCATCTTTTAGCTCTGGATTCAGCTCTAGTAATCTCTGTACAGAAGTATTGTACGTTACAGCTAGACTATAAAGCGTTGCCTTAGGTTCTACATCTATATTTCTGTAATAGATATTGTTAATATCCTTAATTGTATCTGCTGTAGACGATGGTAATGTAGCTGGTATCTTCTTTGGCTTATCCTGTTCATACTGAGTTACATCCATAGAAGATGATTTCTTAGTATTAGGAGCAACAATAATCTCACTATCTGCTAATAACCCCGTTTCTTTTAAAGAAGGATTCCATGTATGTAGATCATTGATAGATACATTGTATTTTTTGCTAATACTATACATTGTTTCCTTAGGTTGCACAGTATGCATTCCTTTAGAAGTAGAAGTATTTTTTGTCTTCTCATCATTTTTCAATAAAGGATTAGCCCCTTTATTCTTTTCTTTCTCTACAAAGTCCTTCGTAGGAATTAATAAAAAACTATTCTCATTGATTCCATTCTTTGCATCAGGATTATACTTCAGTATTTCACTCACAGGTATATCATAATCTCTAGAGATCTTACTTACAGTATCTCCTTTATTCACTCTATACTGAATAAACGAACCCGACTGAGCTAGAACAGACGATGTAAAAACAAATGCCGTTAAGGCTATAAATATCTTCTTTTTCATTAGCAATACAATTTATAAAAAACGATAAGTCGCTATAACAAAGTTACAGCGACTTATTGAATTATTTAAATTATTCCCACTCAATTGTTGCAGGCGGTTTAGAACTAATATCGTAAACCACTCTGTTTACACCTTTTACGCGGTTAATTATTTTATTTGAAATCTCCATTAAGAACTCATAAGGTAAGTGTACCCAGTCTGCAGTCATACCATCTGTAGAAGCAACTGCTCTTAGTGCTACTACCTTTTCATAAGTACGCTCATCCCCCATTACACCTACACTATTTACAGGTAGAAGGATTGCTCCTGCTTGCCATACAGAGTTATAAAGACCATGTTCTCTAAGTCCTTCTATAAAGATAGCATCTACTTCTTGTAATAATCTTACTTTCTCTTGAGTGATATCTCCTAAGATTCTAATTGCAAGACCTGGTCCTGGGAAAGGGTGTCTTCCTAATAACTCAGGGTCTATACCTAAAGAAGCTCCTACTCTACGTACCTCATCTTTAAACAACATACGCAAAGGCTCTACTACTTTTAATTTCATAAAGTCAGGTAAACCTCCTACGTTATGGTGAGATTTAATAGTAGCTGATGGCCCTTTTACAGAGATAGACTCGATTACGTCAGGATATATAGTACCTTGACCTAAGAAAGTAGCGTCTTCGATTAATTTAGATTCATCATCAAATACATCGATAAAAGACTTACCAATAGCTTTACGTTTTTGCTCTGGATCTTCTAGACCTGCTAGAGCTTCCATAAAACGATCAGTAGCATCTACTCCTTTTACGTTTAACCCCATTCCATTGTATTGATTTAATACATTTTGGAACTCGTTTTTACGTAATAATCCATTATTTACAAAGATACAGTGTAAATTCTCTCCAATTGCTTTGTGTAATAACACAGCAGCTACTGTAGAATCTACCCCTCCAGATAAAGCTAAAACAACTTTCTCTGATCCAATTTTATTTCTTAAATCTGTTATTGTCTCTTCAACAAAAGCATTTGGAGTAAAGTCTTGACTAACACCAGCGATATCTACTAAGAAGTTTTTCAACAGCTGTGCTCCATCTGTAGAATGATAAACCTCTGGGTGAAACTGGATAGCATAAGTTTGTTCTCCTTCTACTTTATAAGCAGCATTTTTCACATCTTTAGTACTAGCTAACAACACCCCATTAGTAGGTAATTGTTTAATAGTATCACTGTGACTCATCCAAACTTGACTATTATGAGGAATATCTTTAAAGAAAGTATCCTCTGCTATAAAGTCTAAATTCGCTCTACCATACTCACGGGTATCAGATGGTGCTACTTCTCCTCCGAAGAAATGAGCTAAGTACTGAGCACCGTAGCATACTGCTAATAGAGGCATTTTTCCTTTGATATTCGACAAATCTGGGTGTAACGCTTCTTCTGAGCGAACTGAATAAGGACTACCTGATAAAATAACAGCTTTATATTCTGTCAAATCCTTAGGCATATCATTATAAGGTAAGATTTCGCAGAATATATTTAACTCGCGAACCCTTCTCGCAATCAACTGTGTGTATTGCGATCCAAAATCTAAAATAAGTACATTGTGTTGCATGCGCAAAAATAGTTATATTCTACGTATCTCAAAAAAGTTTTTAGAATTTCTTTCTATTTCTTATTTACCTCTACACCCAAGCCCAGTAACCAGTACAAAACAAACTAGTTAACAATTAAAAACATCATTTAAACAAGAATAAAAAGAAGTTTTTTAGGTTACTCCACCCTAGTTTATTTATATTTGCGAACGAAGGTCTGCCTTTAGACCATTATTTTTTCACCTTTAATAGAACAAATTTATATGGATTTTGGAATTTATGAAACATTAATGCTTGCCTGCTTTGTGTTATTACTAGGACACTTTGTAGTTCAAAAAGTAAACTTTTTTCAAAAATTTAATATCCCCGAACCTGTTGTAGGTGGTTTTATTGTTGCTATGTTTTCTTGGATTGCCTATTCTGTTACTGGCAAGGAATTTACTATTGACGAAAATATTCAACAAGGAATGATGTTTATCTTCTTTTCTTCTATTGGACTAAATGCAGATTTTAGAACACTTATAAAAGGAGGAAAAGGATTAATCATATTCTTACTTATAGCAGCTGTATTCATTATATGTCAGAACTCTCTGGGAGTATCTTTAGCATATTTATTAGATCTTGACACTAGATTTGGATTAATAGCCGGTTCTATCACACTTACGGGAGGTCATGGTACAGCTGGTGGATGGGCTGACACCTTTATGACAAGTAACAATCCTCTAATAGGAGCTAGAGACATTGGTATGGCTTGTGCTACTTTCGGTTTAATCCTTGGTGGAACAATCGGAGGCCCACTAGCCTACAAACTATTGCGCAAGAATAATTACAAAGAGTTACCCCCTGAAAAGATTCAAGAACACGAAGAAACACACGAAATATCTGTTCCTTCAGTAGTAACGGATAAGAAAGTAAACTATAAGAGTATTATGCTTACAATCACTCTTCTATCTATCTGTTTAGTTTTAGGACAATACTTATCAGATTGGAATGCACAGTACACATTTAAACTACCTACTTTCGTATGGTGTTTATTTATCGGAGTAATCATCAGAAATGTACTACCACACCTATTTAAAGTAAAAATGCATGATGAATCTATTGAAATACTAGGTAATGCTGGTCTTTCTATTTTCTTAGCTTGTGCACTAATGTCTTTAAAGATGTGGACGATTACAGAACTTGCTTTGCCTATCTTACTTATCTTAGTAGTGCAAGTATGTTTAATGCTGGTATTTGCTTACTTTATTACCTACAGAGCCATGGGCAAAGATTACGATGCTATCGTATTAAGTGCTGGACACTGTGGATTTGGATTAGGAGCAACAGCAACAGCTGTAGCAAATATCCAAGCTGTAACAAGTCGTTTTGGTCCATCACCTAAAGCATTTCTTATTATTCCTATGGTAGGAGCATTCTTTATAGACATCCTGAATGCATTAATCTTAAATGTATTCGTTACATTTTTATAGAAAACGAGACACAAAATTACATATAAAAAAGGCTACTTAAACTAGATTTAAGTAGCCTTTTCTGTTGATATTATTTGTAATCAAACCTTTCACACGAATTTGTAATCGTGGGCATATGGTAATACGTCCCTACAGTTGTCGCGGATTTATAAACTGTAAACTAACAATACCTATTGATTAATCGATCTAACTTTTCCTCTATCCCCTCTTCTACCACACCACCGTGATAACAAATTACACGGTTCGGTTTAAGACTCTTCATTTTCTCAACAGAAGCTAAAGCAGCCTTCATATCTAAAGTAAATTGAGGATTAGCGATATTAAACTCACCCTCCTCTACCACTATCGCATCTGCCGCAATTAATGTCTTACTCTCTGTATCAAAGAATGAAATATGTCCTTTCGTATGCCCTGGCGTAGCTATAACCTGTAATGTATCTTTAAAGAACTGCCCATCCTCTAAAGTTTGAGTAACCTCAAAATGCTGAATTGCCTCAAGCTGTTTAATGAAGTCATTTACCCAACCTTTCATTTCCTCAGGGACATGAGAAAGGCTTTCCCTAACCTGTACAAGACGTTCAGACTCTACCTTACCAGAAACAGAGTCAGCCTCTATAGCACTACTGATAACCTCTAGAGACACATATTCCTCTTTAAATTTATGCAATCCTTCTAAATGATCAATATCATCATGAGAAATAATAATTCCCTTCAAGTCAGCTACCATTAGTCCTAGATGCATTAACTCTTGTTTAAACTCTTGAAAATTATAAGTAAAACACAATCTATTAAATAAGAAGTTCCGTTTGCAAATCCAACTACTACAGGATTGAAAACAGTTGGCTGTCCCTCCGCAGATTGAGCATTTATATGTAATATCTCTATATTCATTGTTTTTTTTGTGAAATCGTGAAATCGTCTTTTTGTTTGTTTGTGAAACCGTGAAACCGTGATGTCTTGCCTATTCCCTAGCGCAGCGCCTCCCCAGTAAGCGAAGTGAAACGGAGCGCACGACTCCCTAGCGTAGCGACCCTACGGTTGGCGCGGATTTGCAATCCGTGACATGTAACCTCGCTGCGCAAAGTCTCCCGACTTTGAGTAACCCTGTTCCCTATTTCCTAGCGCAGCGCCTCCCTAGTAAACGAAGTGAAGCGGAATGCACGCCTCCCCAGTAAGCGAAGTGAAACGGAGTGCACGCCTCCCTAGCGCAGCGCCTCCCTAGTAAGCGAAGTGAAACGGAGCGCACGACATCACAAAAAAAGCCTAACTAGAAAACTAATTAGGCCTTTACTATTTTAATTAGCGAACTAATTTTTTATATTTCAAACGAGTTGGAGCTACATCCCCTAAACGTTTCTTACGATTCTCTTCATAGTCAGAGAATGATCCTTCAAAGAAATACACTTGAGAATCTCCTTCAAAAGCCAAGATATGCGTACAGATACGGTCTAGGAACCAACGGTCATGGGAAATAACCACTGCACATCCAGCGAAGTTCTCAAGACCTTCCTCTAATGCACGTAGTGTATTTACGTCCAAGTCATTCGTAGGCTCATCCAGTAGCAATACGTTTCCTTCTTCTCTCAATGTCATTGCTAGGTGAAGACGGTTACGCTCACCTCCAGAAAGTGTTGATACCTTTTTATTTTGTTCAGAACCACCGAAGTTAAATCTACTCAAA
The DNA here is from genome assembly GCF_038039665.1 of Myroides sp. C4067. Taxonomy (NCBI): domain Bacteria; kingdom Pseudomonadati; phylum Bacteroidota; class Flavobacteriia; order Flavobacteriales; family Flavobacteriaceae; genus Myroides; species Myroides sp. C4067. The sequence goes on along the minus strand of NZ_JBBPHJ010000004.1, from coordinate 83,684 downwards.
TAAGCACGAGAATTCACTTGACGACCACCCATCATGATCAACTCTTGACCATCACAGAAGTTCTCCCAAATTGATTTCTCTGGGTCTATATTAGAGTGTGCTTGATCCACATAAGCAATCTTAACCGTATCTCCGATAGCGAATGTACCCGCATCAGGTTGTTGTTCTCCCATGATCATGCGGAATATAGTAGACTTACCAGCACCATTAGGCCCGATAATTCCTACAATACCAGCTTGTGGCAAAGTGAAGTTTAAGTTGTCATATAACAATTTATCTCCGAAAGCCTTCGCTACACCTTTTGCTTCAATCACATTCGTTCCAAGACGTGGTCCATTAGGGATATAAATCTCTAATTTTTCTTCTAGAACTTTTTGATCCTCGTTTAATAACTTATCGTAGTTCTGTAACCTTGCTTTTTGTTTCGTTTGACGACCTTTAGCACCTTGACGTACCCAGTCTAACTCACGCTCTAAGTTCTTACGACGTTTAGAAGCTACCTTCTCCTCTTGAGCTAATCTTGTAGACTTTTGATCTAACCAAGAAGAATAGTTCCCTTTCCATGGAATACCTTCTCCTCTGTCTAACTCTAGGATCCATCCTGCTACGTTATCTAAGAAATAACGGTCGTGCGTTACAGCAATTACTGTTCCTGAATATTGTTGTAAGTGTTGCTCTAACCAGTGTACAGACTCCGCGTCTAAGTGGTTAGTAGGCTCATCTAATAATAATACATCTGGGTTTTGTAATAATAAACGACATAAAGCAACTCTACGACGCTCTCCTCCAGAAAGAATATTGATAGGAGTATCAGGCTCTGGCGTACGCAAAGCATCCATAGCGATAGCTAGTTTTGTATCTAGCTCCCATCCTCCTACAGCATCTATTTTATCTTGTAGCTCAGCTTGTCTATCCATCAGTTTCTGCATTTTATCTGCATCTTCATACACTTCTGGCAAACCAAACATATCATTTATCTGATTGAATTCATCTAAGATTGCTACCGTTTCAGCAGCTCCTTCTTTAACGATTTCGATAACAGTCTTTGTTTCATCTAATTGAGGTTCTTGTTCTAAATACCCTACAGTGTATCCTGGTGCAAACACCACATCACCTTGATAGTTTTTATCAACCCCAGCAATAATCTTTAATAAAGAAGATTTACCAGAACCATTTAGACCTAAAATACCAATTTTAGCCCCGTAGAAAAAGCTTAAATAAATATCTTTTAATACAGTCTTATTTGTCGATGAGTAAGTTTTACTCACTTTTGACATCGAAAAAATTACCTTTTTATCGTCTGACATAAAGTAAAATATATTGAATTTATTGATTACTAAGCTATAAGCGTTCTATAGCATATTAGCCAAAAATAGTATTAATTAAGGAGATTAGGAAATGTGTTCTACATTTTTTTGATTTTGTCTTGATAGACTATTTGATCTTATATCATTATGGTCTCTACCTGAATTTCTATTTACCTCATAAGACCTTTTTGGACTACAGAATCTTATAGAATAATATTTCTATAAAACCTCTTATCTCTAAAAAATTAATCATTTCACATCGATTAAAGCTAAACCACACACAAAAACACAATGTTTAGAAAATATTAACAATAAAAACACACACCTAAGCCTATAATTATTTGTTTTCTATACTTTTAAGTACTATCTTAGAGACAACTTTAAAAAACTCACATATATGACAGAAAATTTACTTTTTGCAAAAAGTGAAACTTGTGAAAACAATCACGAAAATCACTACTATGACCCATCAATAGATGCTTACGTTTGCTCAACATGCAACGCAATTTCACCAGCAAATTCTATTTATGATTTCGAAGAGAAGACAGACGATGAATACGAACTACATATCGGAATCTAAGGTCAACAGAATCTTGTAATTAACTCTAATGTGAGAGACTTAATTACAAGATTTTTTTTATTCCCTTACTTTGGAGAGGTGTCCGAAGGACAAGATACTTTATCCTTACTTTAAAATGATTGTTATACTTAAAGCTATATAGCCTACTTCTTCCTTCTTAAGATATGGTAAACTTTATAGTCCTTAGTCACTACTTTCTTACTCCAGTCCACTATCTGTTTTCCTTCCTCTAATACTCTCATCATTTTAACCACTAAATAATCATAAACGGTAGTAAATAGAATAACCACCACACCAATGTATAAGGTGCGTAAATGAAGATATTCAAAACAAAATGCTGCAGTAATCCCTCCTACCCCAAACGAAAAGACAATAGCTAGTTTAAGTCCTATATGAGAAAGCAAAAGATTGCGAAGGTTGGCTCTCGTTAGATTAAACAATAACCTCGCTGTCTCTATCCCTAGATCGGTGACTATCCCCGTAATATGTGTAGTTCTAACTACCGCCTTAGAGATAAAAGTAACAAGAGAATTCTGTAGTCCCATCGCAAATAGCAGTACATAGGCTATCTTCATTGGATATTGAAACAATATATCGCCTTCGAGATAAGCCACTCCTCCTAATAAGATAGCCTCTAGTATCAAAGGAAGTGTAAAATACACTTTGTTCCAAATCAACTTCTGCAACTGTAAGATTACGTGAGAAGTAAAAGATCCTAAGAAAAACGAAACCAACAACAATACTGATTTCAAAATAGCTTGTTTATTAAAGGTAAGTACCTCCTGAGCAAAATTAGATAGATACCCAGTCACATTGGTTGTCATCAGCTTTAAAGCCAAAAAACCACTTACATTCACCACGCCTCCTACAAATGATAACAACACTGCTAAACGCAGATTCTGCATAAAACTTCTCTCCTTACCTCTGTGTGATAACATAAACTTATAAATTACTCCTCCTCAAACTATAATATAACAAATTTAAAGAGAATTACAAATATATGGGCGTGTGGTAGGAGGATTTGTTGGGTTGTCGAGGATTTCCGAATCCGTGATTATAAACAGCTACGCAATAGTCTCCCGACTTTGCGTTATTTTATTATTTAGTGAAGATAAATAGAAACTATTCGATTACTAAAATCTCATCAAAATAAACTTGAGTAGCACTCAACACATCAAACTCCTTATACATAGCAGTTGGATATTCATTAATCAATATAACATTGTTGTGATAAGCATATTGCGGTTTTTCTCCTCCTGGATCAAGACAAAACAACTTAGTAAGATTACCTTCTTCATCCTCTTCATATCCTATGGCGACCACTGCATGTGCTCCAGCATCTTTCCCTTTAAACTGTACACTTAACATTACAGGTATATCTTGTTCTAAATATCCTACAATACATCTATTATTAGCTCGTTCAACAGTGACGTGCCCTTTCCTTGTAGACGCTTGTTCAAATTCTTTTTTCAAATCTAAAAAGTAATTTCCCTCCCAATGCATTCCATTATCTGCAAAGAAATGATGTACTAATTTACCTACAAAAGTATTTCTCCTTACTTTCATATAAATCCCTATTTCACCTCTCTCTATAATCCCTTGAATCATTAAAAGCATAAAAAGTGAATACACAGCACATGCTCCATCTAAACTTCCCTGTTGAATGAAGAAGTCTTTATCTTCTTCGTCTTTATCTCTTAACTCTACACCAGATTCTCCTATATCTAATTTTGAGATAAAGTAAGTATGTCTCTTATCCATCTTTTTATAATTCACTGTTTACTAAAGGCAATGCTACTCCTAATTTATATACCTTATAATAAGGTTTAATACTGTACTCACTTTCCTCACTTTCCTTTCCTTTTTCTATCTTTAATAATTCAGCAATATTTTTCAAAGAATAATCCTTTAAATCAGCATTCCCTACTTTAGGGAATATGATTACACAGTTAATATTACTATCATCACTTACATTACATTCCTTACGAACCCTATTCAATCTCGCATATCCTGACACTTGTCTGATATCCTCATGGATATGTCCATGTTTATAATGAAGTTTATACTTCATATCTACTACCATTCGACTTTCCTTAGTAGATATCAACAAATCTAACGCATTGCCATAAGTACTAAACTGATAATGTAAATTACATCTATATTCTGGATTTGCTTTAAGCAGTTGATGATAAACATATAATTCAAACAAACGAGGCATATCTATCCAAAAAGGAGGTGTTTCTATCTTCTCTTCTGTCGTCTTGGTTATATTATAAGCAAAGCGTTTTAATATATACTGACCTATCTTTACTGCCTCTTTATACTCTTTAAAAAAGGTATTCACCTTTAAATGTTTCAATTGATGCATCTCTACCTCATCTCCTATCAGTTCAAAAGCAGGGCGACAATAATTAATCAACTCTTGTATAAACTGTTTATTAGAGTCAAACAAGTCACTTCGATTATTGACATAACTACTCACAAAGCGAAGTACCTTCTTCAAGAAACGATTCTCTACATTGTCAGTTCCAAACACCTGATACTCACAAACCGTTGACGTCATTCGATTCTTAAACACATTCTGTTTAAGCTGTTGTCCTATCAATATTTTTCCCTTTACACGTCCATTCAAATTCTCTTGAACCTTATAATAAGACTTCTTTAATCCCTTGCGCACTATCTTCTTAAGCAACTGTAAAAACTGAACGATTAAGAAAGGTGTCAATCTATCTTGAGTCTGCTCTATAGAGATTTTATCCTCTTCCCAATAGATTGTGATAATATCATTTAAATATTTCTCTTCTACCTGCCCTGAGTACACAGTTAAAAGCATTCTGAGATAATCTATCTCTCTGTAATCCGTAGAGGATTCTTCAATACTTTCCTTTAATTGTTTTTCTTGATCTTTAATTTTAGACCGATCTTCATCAGTTGTATTAACTTGTTTATCAAAAGCAGTTGGAATAGCATCGTTAATCTTTGGCTCTACTTGTACATATTTCTTTCCTTCAATCAACCAATCTAATCCTACATAATAATCAGCTTGAAGAGAATAGGTTTCTTCATCTTTTCTATTGATGATATAAGGGCAAACCTCTTTTCCTCTACTATCTTTTAATAAACGAAGTGGCTTAGATGGTATAGATACAAACCAATCGTTTTTCTGACCAGTAGAATCAGGCTCCTCTACATCAAATCTCTTAATTTCTAATGTATTATGCTCTTTTAATAAAAGTCTCATACACTATACATTTTCTTTCAATTCTTCTACTTTCAGAGCCTCTACTTTCTCTATAATACCATCTCCTATTAAAATACCATCTTTAATATATTCTCTTAAGATTGGTTTTATCTCATATTCTAAACGTATTGCCATAGCTCCTCCTTCATCTGATTTATCTATAAAATAAGAATGTCCTAAAGCAACCTCTTTTGGATCAAACTCATTTGATAAATACTGAGATCTTGTCATATACTTATCAGTAGTAAACAACTCCTTAACGGCAGTAAACAACTCGCTATCAAAAGTAATCGAACTATCACCACTTAAATCTTGAGGCAACACATCCACAAAAGCAAAACGACGACGTATTGCATAGTCGATATACCCAACACTTCTATCGGCTGTATTCATCGTTCCTATGATATAAAGGTTAGGAGGTAATATAATCTTATCTGAATCAGTCTTAGAGTACATTCCCTCTATTCCTTTTCCTCGATATTCTAAAGCATAAATCAACTCTCCCAATACTGAAGATAGATTAGCTCTGTTTATCTCATCAATGACCATTACATAATTCTGTAATTCTTCTTTTTCTATTGAATTACTTGTAATATTTATAGGGTTCTGTGCTATATAATCACAGAATTTTTGAAGTATTACAACATAATAACTTGCGTGTTGGCGTGCTGAACCAGACAAACTCATATTTTGTTTAATATCTTGCCTACTTCTATTACCTGATAAATAAGCATTCACTATATCTTTATGATGCATTCTATGCGCTTGTCCTTGCCAAACATGGCCAATATATAAAAGGGAGTCCTCATCAAAATCAACAATATCTACAGCTTTTGTAAGGTTTATCTTTTTATCATCATTTAGTTCTGATTCCAATTCTAATTTAAAAGCCTCATATCTTGCAATAATTGCTCTTTCATACGAAATCTCTTCTCCTTTTTTCTGACTATTTCTATAGTTTCCTAATGCTTGATTGGCGAACTCAGCGATTCCTCTGTTTACTACTTGATATTCAATACCATTCTCATTTGGAATAGTTGCAATTCCTCTAACAAAATCTTCATAAGTATAGCTTGGATGAAATTGAACAATTTTAAACTGTTCATGATTAGTTAAATTAACACTTTCAGGAGTATTCTTATTAATCATGACCTTAGCTATTTCTTTAGCTAAACGAGTCTTTCCTGTTCCAGGAGGTCCCTGAAGAATAATTTGCTTTTTGTATTCTAATAATTTTTTATTCTGTTTAACAATTTTCATAAGCTCATACTGTTTACTTATATATTTTCGTTCTTCAAAAGCCTTCACAAATGAATCATAAAATGATACTAGCTTTTGATCAATCTGATCATTATCAAAAAGCTTTAATTCTTCTACGGTGAATTCTACTCCTAAATTTACTCGCTTTGTTGGTTCCTCCCAATAAATATACTCATCTTGATATAACGAAACTACCCTATCATCTTTCCATCTAGCTATTACATTTATACCTGTCCCTCTCCAATTCAAATAACATTTAATCGTCTTATAGTTTCCATAGTTAGATTGGATATTTATGCAAACATCTCCAGGGGCATAACTTTCCCATTCTTTTATTTGTTCCTGAATTTTTTCGTCTGCATAACCTTGCCCTGTTTTCTTAAAGCTATTACATTCAATAAGAGGTTTAATATACTTAGAGTAACCTACATTACTTGTATCCTCATTAACTACCCATTCCAAATGTGAAATAAAATATTCTAATAAACTTTTAAATTGTAACAAATTGTTTTTTGAGTTATTTAAAACAATAGCTTTAGCGCCTTTATTTGCTAAATAATCATTCATTTCTTTTCCCACACCAGTATTAATATTCACTTCTTCATTATAGATTTCAGGATATTTTTGTTCAAGATAATCAATGGCATACCTATATATCACTTTGTTAGGATATAACTTTCCTTCATTCTTTATTGCATAATTTCTATAATTTTGCCCCTTATCCCAAGGATTCTTATCTGCCTGATCAAAAGCATATTGTAGTGCCTCTTTCCAAGCTTTTTGTTCTATCTCCTCCATTACCTATTCTTCTTAAAGTTCTCTGCTTGTTCTAAGACATTTTTATATACATCATCTTGTGTAATAGGTGGATAACCAAATTGGTGTAATTTGACAATGATATCCATCTTTAACTGAGCTTTAATATCATCTCTCTCACTCCAATCAGGATATTGAGCAGTGTCATCTACTATCTTCTTTATTTCTCTTGCAAGCTCTAACATCTTTTCATTATCAAACTCAAAACCATATTGCTTACAAATCATATCCAAGATATCGTAAAACGCTTTCTCCTCATAATCAATACCCAAACTTTCAAAAGATTCCATCTCCACGCGAAGCTTAATAATTAGGTTTAACATTTGCTCAGCAGTGTCAAACTGAATCCCCTCATAATCTAAGATATCGCCCTCACTGCGTTCATTATAGCGATTAATAATAGACTGTAATCGCTCTGAGAAATCGTGCCCTTTTACCTTATTGACCTTTTTAAAGTCATTGATTGTCTGTTTCAACAAACGTTCTAATATTTTAATCTTAGTATTCGGCAATTCCAGATTAGAGATCTTTTCTATAAACTTATCGTTAAACAAATCAATAGCATTAGCTTTATTATCATCCAGTTTAAAGATCTCTTCCACCCCTTCTGATATAATCGCCTCTTCTACGAGTTTAGCTACCTTCTCATTCATCTGTGCTGTGTCTGGAGCTTCGCCTTTTGTCAATTTCACTACAATTGACTTCACTGCAAAGTAAAAGTGAATCTCATCTACTTCATGCGCACTAAATAATTCTGAACCACTTACTAAATTATAAGCGGACTTCAACTTCTTAGTAACATTCATAAAAAACTTTTCCGATTCTTCAGTTTGTAGTACCCATTCAGAAGCTTTATTTAAACAACTTAAACGCTCAACAGGCAATCCTACATAATAATCACTACTGTCAAATTGATGAAAATACTGACGCAACAAATCCATCTGATCGCGAACAATAATTTCAGCTTGTGCTATATCCTCAAAGTCATCCTCTGCTGTTTGATTATTAAATAATCCTAAAGCGTGATTCAAGTTCTTTTTAATCCCGACATAGTCCACTACTAAACCTCTATCTTTCCCTTGGTACTTGCGGTTTACACGCGAGATAGTCTGTATTAGATTATGAGTCTGTAGAGGCTTGTCAATATATATCGTATCTAAAAAAGGCACATCAAACCCCGTCAACCACATATCAACTACTATCGCTATCTTAAAGTTTGATTTAAGTTGTTTAAACTGGCGATCTAACTCTTTGCGTTCTTCTTTATTACCCAAGAGATCCCATAGCGTTTGCTCATCATCCTTATTGCGTGTCATCACCATCTTCACACGCTCTATTGGCTTGATCTCCTGCTGTTCTTTATCTGTTAAATCTCCTGCTATTTTAATCTCACCCCATTCAGGTCGCAGGTCTAAAATGGCTTGATATAATTTATAAGCTATTCCACGAGAGGCACAGACAAACATCGCTTTACCTACCACTGTAGCCTTCTCCTCTAATCGATTTTCATAATGCTGAACAAAATCCTTAGCAATAGCCCTGATACGATCTATATCTCCTAAGACCACTTCCATCTTAGCAATAGCCTTTTGACTCGCTTCTACGTGATATTCAGAAGCTCCCTCTGCCACTGCATTTTCATAATATTGTTCTATCTCTTGAACCTTGCTATAATCTAAATTGACCTTTGCGGCGCGTCCTTCATAAACCAAGCGAACCGTAATCTCATCGTTTACAGATTCAAACATTGTATATTGATCCACTACATCACCGAATACCTCTAATGTTTTATCTATAGGTGTACCTGTAAATCCTACATAAATCGCATGAGGCAAAGAATCGTGCAAATACTTGGCAAAACCGTAAGATTTAATTACTCCCTTCTCCTCATCTATCCTAACCTTTAAATCTAAATTCACTTGTGAACGATGGGCTTCATCTGATATACAGATAATATTGCTTCTATCTGACAAGATTTCCTCATCCTCCTCAAACTTCTGAACTGTAGTTAAATACACTCCTCCGCTTTCGATACCGCGCAAGCGATTTCTTAAATCAGCTCTCGACTCAATATTGATGATGTTGGCATCACCTATAAATCCCTTAGCATTGGTAAAGTCTTTTGACAATTGATCGTCTAAATCTGTACGGTCAGAAATGATAATAATCGTCGGACTTGCAAAATCAGTAGAGCGCATCAACAGACGCGTTAGGTATAACATCGTAAAGCTCTTGCCACATCCCGTTGCCCCAAAATAAGTACCTCCTTTACCATCTCCTTCCGGCTTGCGGTGAATCAGAATATTTTGATACAGTTTATTAGCAGCATAGTACTGCGGATAACGAGTTAATATCTTTACTTCGTTTTTAGAAGTATCTGGAAACAACACAAAGTGATGAATAATATCCACCAATCGCGCTTGATTAAACATCCCTGATATAATAGACATCGCCGTTTCTACACCTGTTAGCGCTTTCTTCTCATCTCCAGTGATTTTATTCCAACTATAGAAAAACTCATAAAGAGAGAATATAGTTCCCGCTTTATTATTCGCTCCATCACTAATCACACAGCACACATTGTACTTCATCAGCTCTGGAATATCTCTGCGGTAGCGAATCGTTAATTGTTTATACGCATCGTGAATCGTTACATGCTCTGCTATGGCTGTTTTAAACTCAAATACGACCACTGGAATACCATTGATATAAACGATCAAATCAGGAATGCGCAACTCTGTACCTTGTATCTCTAACTGGTTAACTATCTTAAAACTATTCGCCTGTATATCTGCCACATCAATATAACGTATATGCAAATCTTTCTTAGCTGGATTATTGCGTTTAAAGATCATCCCATCTGCCAATAACTTACAGATGTATTTATTCGATTCGTAAAGATTAGACGCAGACTGAAAGGCGATTTCATTAATCAAACTCTCCACTTCTATTTCTTCTAAATCAGTATAACTATTCATTAGAAATTGATGCAGGTCTTCTTTTAATAAAACCTCCTGATTAGACGCTCTATTAATAGCCGCACCGTGTATATACTCATAACCTTCTGTTTCCAGAAGGCTAATAAAACTTTCTTCTAATTGTGATTCGTTGTACTTCATAATAACTTTTCCAAGTTAAGTTTTTTGCTTTTTTGTAACATGAGAGAATAACGTGTTACATTTTTTGACTTTTTGTAACATGAGAAAACCTAATCCTCACTCTATTTTATTCATCAAAAGAACTCCCTATAATAGCTTCATTTCTGATTCTTTGTATTATAAATCCTTCTAAACTCAAGGCTTTTACTACCAAAATTAATTAACAAGCCTGTCTCTAATTTATATGCCTCCAGATAATTAATTGCTTGGGCTAAATGCACATCTTCTAATTGAATCACTGCTTTAATCTCAACCATCACACATCCAGCTACAAAAAAGTCAACACGACGTGTCCCTACGTGATATCCTTTATAATCAATTCTCATCTCAAACTCCCGTTCAAAGGGTATTCCTCTTTGATGAAATTCAATACTCAATGCCCGTTGATAAATAACTTCCTGAAATCCATTCCCTATAGTAGAATGTACTTCCATAGCCGCTCCGATTATCTGATGTGTGAGTTGATTGATATCCATAGCTTACTGTTATTTATATTCTTACCGCTTATTGTCTTAACCTTGATTCTCTTGATTAATAGGATTAATAAGATCTAGACAGATATACTCTTAGCTCACTTGTATGAATCTTGAATCTCCTGATTAATGGGATTAATTAACCTCCATTTCTGTTTTTTCTCCAATACTTTCTAATAGAGCATTAAACTGTTCCTCATCCTTCTCTTTTATTTTATCAAGAATAAATTGTGCTACCTTTTTTAACTCTGGTATTTCTATTGGCGACATACCTCTATCAAAAATCTCTTCTAAATGTGACAATTCATTATTAACCCTATCTGTTAAAACCGTAGCTTGTTGATTATTTCCAAAATATTTTAACAAACGTTTAGAATTTGCATTACTTGTTTCATTATCAATTCTTGATGGATATTTATAAAACAATAAGGCTTCTAAAAACTTCCTAGCATTATTTCCGAAATTATAATACAAATAATGATTTTCATCTGTGACAATCTCAGACTTAGCGCATTTATAAATTTGTTCAAATAGAAAATTAAACTCCGTAACATAATCTCTTAGATAAATAGGCATTTCGGCTATAGTACTATAATTAGTATATCTATTTAGTATAAAAAATTGATGATTTTTCTTTGTTAATTTCAACCTTTTCAAGTACTTCAAGAAATCTAAATTATGAGTAGAAATAAAAATTTGCTCAAATCGTTCATCCTGAAATAACTGTGCATTTATTAAACTATAAATATAAAATATATGGTTCGAATCCAAGCTTGATATAGGGTCATCAATCAATATGATTGGTTTTTGACCTGCTGTGTGTATATCATCTAACTTAGCCATAAAGTAACAAAACGAAATAATACTACATTCACCCTCACTTAAATGATACGCAATACTACCTTCTCTAACAATATTAAACTTGATTTTTTTTTCAGAATCTTTATTCTCTTCACTTGCTTGTAACTCTAAATTCTGATGTCCAAAATAGTTTTGCAAATAATGATTTACTCTTTTAGCACCTTCCTCTTCATTATTCAATCTACGTGTTAAATCATCAATTGTAGATCTCTTTTCTAGAATAACTTTCTTTAACTCTTTTCCTTTATTCTCTATAATTGCAATTTCTTCTTTTATCTCTGCAATGCCTTCTTCTTGTTCAACATATCTAATAGTATCGACAAATCGCTTTACTTCTAACAATCTAAGCTCTTCCTTTGCTTCTTTTATTTTATTTGATAATTCAGAAGAATACATATTATTAGCAGTAACAATGTCATTATAATTCTGCAATTGTCCTACTAATACTTCCTCCCGAAACAAAGAAGAGTATTCAAATACTAATGGATTATGTATATTTACTATACGTTCATCAATTTTAGTTACTAAAAATGCTATATCATTTTTATACTTCTCTAATTCTAAGTTATATGACTCTATAACACTACCTACTTCGCTTTGATAATTAACATAAAAAGCATCTTGAGAAGTTAAATAAAAACTACTCAAATTATGTAATTCATACTCAAGTTGAGATTTATGGGCATACAACTGAGACTCTAATTTTTTTGATTCTTCATCAAAATGTTTATCTAACTGCTCCCACCTTGACGGATTAATATTATTACCACAAAATTTACAAGTACAGTTTCTATCCTCAGAATGTAAATCATAACCTTTCTTTACCCAATCATTTAAAGCATTGTTTGAAAGCAATTCAACAATTTTATTTGCATCTAACAACACTTTACTTGTAAGAGAAGTTGTTTCAGTTAATAACTCTTTATAATTATTTATAAAAACTCTCCCCATCTGTATTTCTTGTCTTTCAACTTCAGTAATAACTTGAAGATTCAATTCTTCTTTTATTTCATCAATTGATACAAAAGCAGCTCCAATAACTTTATTTATATCTGCTTTTAATTTACTAATAGTATAATTTATATCTCCATACTTTAGATATTGTTTCTTTATACTATCTCCATTCGCAGTAGCTTTTCCTGTCAATTGTGAGTTTAGATCACTTTCTTTTTTTTCTTTAAGCTTTTGCTTTTCTTCAATTTCACTTGAAAGACTCCATAAATCTTTATACAACAATGTACACTTACCTTCTTCATTACTTCCCAATTCATTATTTATTAATTCTATCTTAGCTTCAATTCCGCTATTCACTCCTAATATTGCAAAAGGAGTTATATCAGAATCATGATTTACAATAAAACTTAAATTCTCTTTTATAAAGTCCTCATTAAAGCACCTAACATTTAATGCATTTGTTTCAAAATTTTTTTCTGTAATTTTAGTGTTATCTGTCAAAACAATCTCAAACTTAGGATCAATATATTTATCAGAAATCTGTTTTGTTTCTAAAGCTCTAATAATACGAGATAATGTCGTTTTTCCAGAATAATTTCTTCCATAAATAATATTCTCCTTTTTTAACTCAACTATATTCTTTCCACTATCTCTAACAGTTTTCCACTCAAAATTCTTAAATATCCCAAGGTTTTCAATATTGATTTGTTTTATCATAATATATAATTTCTCGTTAGTAATAATTTTTAATAATATATTTTATCCTACATAAATAGCCCAGACAATTACCCACAATCTACACCGACCCTCATCTTATTAATCCCACTAATCCTATAAATCATGGTGCAGACAATTACCCACAATCTACACCGACCCTCATCTTATTAATCCTACTAATCCTATAAATCATGGTGCAGACAATTATTCTCCTCCCACCATCCTTGACAGCATCAAACTTTGCAACTGAACGAACTTCTGGCTTTGTTTTTTATAATTATCTATAAAGAGATCTATTTCTTTATATTTCTTATAATATCCTTTTATAATTAAGTTAGTAGGATATAAAATATTCATCATAGACACCTCAGGAACAGTTAATTGTCCTTGTGCAGAACCGTTATCATCATACTTAAACCTTTCAATTACTTTAAATAAATAATAAATAACTTCATCATCATATGGTGTAATAGTAATTAATCTCACTATTGGTACAAAAGGATACTTTCGTAATAATGTATATCCTATTATTGCTCCTCTAGCAGAAACTGTAATACTAGGCTTAATTATTTTAGGCATATTGGTATACCCAAACAAGCCATAATTATCAGTACTATTAGAGTATATTGGGATATTACATTCTGCATTAATAACATCCGAATATACCTTTGGTTTATCGCCTCCTGCTGAAATATTAGTAACTTCCCCCAAACTCTTCACCTCCCACCCCACAGGCACCTCTTTCTCTAACTCTTCATTATACTCCATCAATCCACCAGAAGATTTATAAGGTAATCCTTCTTCATTAGGAAACTCAAAATCCACAAACCATTGCTTATACAGTGTCTGTGCAATAGCCTCTAACTTCTCACAGATCTGCTCATTTACTTTTATCTTATCCCCTACAGCTTGATACTGTCCTACTATCTCACGTTGTCTTTCAATAGATGGAACAGGTAATTCTACTTCACACATATCATCCCAATCGAAAGTCTCACGTGTACTTCCATGCGAATGATAACGTGCAAAACGATCAAACTCAGGACGAGAAAACCACATCATTAAATATTCAGGCAATAATATATTTTTATCAATTACTTCAAATACAACATATATCTGAGACACTAAAGCTTTATCATATTCATCTGCTAAAGCAATAGAAATCTTCTCTCCATTACGTGAAGTAACTGTTCCATATGCGAATTGGCCTCTTTCAATAATTTTATATGTAGACATATCAGTTCCTATTGTATTAGCAATAGATGGTATTAGCCTTTTTGTTATACTTACTCCTAACAGAGTATCTACTTTTAAATCTTTATTGCGGTCATTAACAAGCTGAACATAATCTCCTAATCTTTTATAACTCATAGCCTAAAGATTTGAATACATTGGCAACTTCTTTCTTCAACTCTGCTTCTTTAGCAAACAATTCTTTTAAATCAGCTTGTAAGCTCTGCATTTGTTCCTTGTAGTCGATCTGTTCATCGCGATTGACGAACTCTATATATTTACTTGGTACTAAAGAATAGTCTTTTTTGCGTATTTCTTCTACTGTAGCACTATAGCAATATTCTGCCACATTCTCGTACGTATCATTGTGTTGTTGCCACGTATGATAAGTTGCTGCTATTTGTTCAATCTCTTGCTCAGAGAACTGTGTAAATTTCTTTTCAAATGGCTCTCCTTTTTGACGTAAATCCATAAACAAGACTTCTCCCTCTCTATTTCGGTAGTTTTTCGTTGCGTCGTTTACCTCTACTGTGCGTTCTATTTTATTCTTATTCAGAATCCATAGTGTCACCGAAATATCTGTAGAATAAAACATCGCTCTTGGCAAAATCACAATTGCCTCCACCAAATCGTTATCTATAATTTGCTTGCGGATTTTATACTCTTCTCCACCTCCTGATAAAGCACCATTAGCCAAGATAAACCCTGCTACTCCATGCTGAGAAAGTTTACTTATCATATTCAGAATCCACGCATAGTTGGCATTAGACTTAGGTGGTACTTCGTATCCCGCCCAACGCGAATCATCTGTTAGTTCACTCTCCGCACGCCAATCTTTTAAGTTAAATGGAGGATTAGCCATGATGTAATCAGCTTTCAATTCCTTGTGCTGATCGTCGCCAAAAGTATCGGCTGCTTTGCTTCCTAAATTAGCCGAAATACCACGTATCGCCAAGTTCATCTTTGCCAGTTTGAACGTTGTATTCGTCAGCTCTTGTCCATATATCGAAATGTCTTTTTTGTTTCCTTGGTGTTTTTCTATAAACTTTAACGACTGCACAAACATACCACCCGATCCACATGAAGGGTCATAGATCTTCCCTTTATACGGTTCTATCATCTCAGCAATTAAGTTTACAATGCTCTTAGGGGTATAGAACTCTCCTTTTCCCTTTCCTTCTGCTATGGCAAACTTGCTCAAGAAGTACTCATACACACGCCCCACGATATCTTGCGCTTCATCTTTTAACGTATCTATATTATTGATGGTATCTAACAGTGCAGAGAACTTCGACTGATCTAATCCCAATCTCGAGAAATAGTTATCAGGTAAAGCTCCTTCTAAAGATTTATTCTTTTGCTCTATCGTCTTTAATGCTTTATCTATTTTGATGGTGATATCCTCTTGTTTAGCATTTTCCATCACATAAGTCCAACGAGATTCCTCAGGCAAATAGAATACATTCTCTGCCTGATAAAACTCAGGTATCTCTAAGAAAGCATTTTTACCTTCTGCTACTAACTCACTTCTTCTTTTGATAAATTTATCACTGGCAAACTTCAAGAAGATTAAACTTAACACGACGTGTTTATATTCAGACGGTTCTACAGAACCACGCAATTTATTTGCTGCATCCCATAGGATTTCTTCAGTACTTTTAGTTTGGACTTTTTTAGCCATTTATCTTTAATCGGGTATTAATTCATTTAAAGAGTAAATATACCACCATCCACATAACCCCACAAGAGGAAAACCGTAAACAATGCGAATTATTGAGTAAACAACAATATCTCATAAATATCTACACACCAATAGCTTAATTCTTAAATCAAAACAGCATACTCTCTCATTGTGTTATCTTTAATAAATGCATAAGATCTCATACAAAAAAAAGAGTTATTAAAACATCAGCGACTGTACACACCAATAGGATGAGATCCCTCCTATCGTCGGGATGACATAGAAGGTGTGAGTAACAGCATGAGATCCCTCCTATCGTCAGTATGACATATATTGTGGATTCAGTGGACAGATTTAAACACAGAACACAGCATATGAAACACGTGTGGCAAGTTTATGCATTTCTCCCTTGAATAAGAGCTTTCTAGCCATTAGAATCTAACTGTGTGTTAGACGGAAGTATCCCGTCTCTACTGATGTGATGAACAAATATACATGACGCATAGCATCTATTCATTCAAATATCAACTCACTATTGACTCTTCACATAACAATCTAAGTAAACACTGTATAACATCGAAGGTTGCCTATCTAGGTTCATTGCTAATTTATTAATCTTAATTGGGTTATTTATTAACTGTTGTAGCATCGGCACTTTATCTTTAATTACAAAGACATCTTTTACAACTCTTATAATATGTTCTTTTTGGGGACAACAATTCATCAGAAGCTCCCTCCCTATATCCATATTTTGATAGCTATATTCATCACCACCACTCCTTTACACTACATACAAGAAGAATACCCAGAGTATAAAAGGAACATCCTTCGACAAAAGGCTCATTTTGCCCACTAAAGTCCTAGTATTGTCCTATAACTGTCCAAGAATCCAAGAAGAAGCCCTGATTTTACTAGGGTTAAGAGCTATATACTACTGAGTACAACAACACCTTATTTTAAAACAAGTATCTAATTATCAATTAGTTAAACAAAAACAGGTTTAAAAAAAAGTATACACTTTTTTTGCTTTTCAAGCCTTAATTCACTGAAATTGGAAGAAAATAAGGTAAAAAGAAGGGGCTTTTAAGGAAGAAATAAGATTTTTTGATGATAAATAGATGCTTTTTTGAAAAAAATAAGGTGTTTTTTTGATAAGAGTTGATAGGTTTTTTAATTGAAGTTAAATGGATATACTGGACGGATATATATCACAGATTAAAAATCCGCGATAACACGAACGTAGCGATTGCCTGATATACGTACCTAAAGCCTGAAAGGCTAAGATTCGTAATTATTAATTTGAAATTCGTAATTCCCTAAGGGGGATGGGATCTTTCGTTACACTCAAGAAGACATACTAAACGGATATATATCACAGATTAAAACCTTAAATCCGCGATAACACGAACGTAGCGATTGCGTGATGTGTGTGCCAATAGAACGTATATACATACCCCATGGCGAAGCCAAACATTCTTAATTTTTAATTCCTAATTCTTAATTGTTTAAAAAAGAAGAGGAGAGCAATGCTCTCCTCTTCTTTTTTAAACTTATACTCTTCCTTTTAAAGCGTTAAAAACCCATGCTATTGCAAAGAAACCGATTCCTACAGCTGTGAATCCCCACCCTGCGATTTCGGAATATTTAAATGCTCCTAGACAGATTAATAAGATACCCATCATAATCATAATCAACGTAGCATATCCTAGAATCTTATTCTTGTTTAAATTGTTCGGCATTATTTATTTATTTTAATTAAATATTTTGATTAACATCTCCTTAAGCAGTTCTCCTTGTGGCATCGCCTGAGCTCCTACTCCCTTACTTTTAAGGTCTACATCCTTTAGATGTGCAATGATACTACTAACTTGCTTCATCTTATAGATTCTAAAACCCGTTTCGTAGTCTTTTATTGCGTATTGACTCACTTTTAATTGTTTCATCACGTTAGATGGTGACTTATCTTTCAGCCCATGGTACAACAAAAGCTTAGAAAAATAAGAATAAACAAGCCCCATTGTCAATACGATAGGGTTATTCTTTGGGTTTTGTGCAAAGTAATTTGCAATTTTATACGCTTTGAGCTGATTGCGGTCTACAATAGCCTTAATCAATTCAAAATTATTAAAATCTTTACTTATTCCGATGTTCTTTTCTACTACTTCTGCTGTGATTTGTACTCCTTTTGGTACAATTAAAGCCAATTTATCTATCTCATTCGCTATTTTAGACAAATCTGTTCCTAAGAACTCTACTAGCATTGCAGAAGCTTTAGGATCTATACTATACCCTTTTGCAGTAAGTAATTTCTTAAGCCAAGCTTCTATCTGATACTCTTTTAACTTCTTACTTTCAAATATGATACCAGACTTCTCTATCGCCTTGTAAATCTTCTTTCTTTTGTCTAATGTTTTGTACTTATAGCAGAATACTAATACGGTAGAAGGTTGTACTTGTGCAGCATAAGATTCTAATTGGTCTATAGAACGTGCTAACTCTTGAGCTTCTTTAACAATGACAACTTGCTTTTCTGCCATTAACGGGAATCGCTTTGCATTAGAAACAATGTCTTGAACAGTGACATCTCGCCCATATAATACCATTTGATTAAACCCCTTCTCTTCTTCTGTCAATAGATTATCTTCAATATACTCAGAGATTTTATCAATATAATACGGTTCTTCCCCCATCAAAAAATATATAGGAGCAGCATTCCCTGCCTTTATATTCTTTATTATGTCCTTTACTTGATCCAAAATATTAGTTTTAAATATTGCTCAATACCAGTAGAAAAAAAATATCTTTGCTTTATGCAAAGACTGAATTTCCCACCGTTTGATTTTCGTTTCAAAAATAGTGAAAATAAGCTATCTATTTTTGATGTTATCCGTAAAAAGTTTATTCAGCTTACTCCTGAGGAATGGGTAAGACAGCATGTAGTACACGATTTGATCTATACTAAAGGTTATCCTCTTTCTCTCATCAGTGTAGAGAAAGTAGTGAGAATTAATGGAATGACGAAACGATATGATGTGGTGATTTTTAGACCTAATGGTGAAATCTTTATGCTCATAGAGTGTAAAGCACCTGAGATAAAAATTACCCAAACAACATTTGATCAGATTGCTCGTTATAATTTTCAATTAAGATCAACCTATCTGTATGTCACCAATGGGCTAAATCATTACTACTGTCAAATGGATTACGAAAATAGTAAATATGTGTTCTTAAGAGAATTGCCGAATTATAATGAGGAATTAGGAATGAAGGATTAGTTAATAGAACAGTGTTGCAAAACTATAACGGCTCAAAGTCGGGAGACTTTGCGCAGCGAGTCAGTGAACGGTTGACAGTTGACAGTGAACGGTTGACAGTTGACAGTTTACAGCATTGCCCTACGGGCATAATGTACTTAGATGATGTGATACACTATATATTGATAACATATACTAAACGACATCACGATTTCACCGATTACTTGACAGTGAACGGTTAACAGTCTTACAAAACTATAATAGCTCAAAGTCGGGAGACTTTGTGCAGCGAGTAGCAAGCACGGATTAATCAAATCCGCGCTAACAGATAACATATACTAAACGACATCACAAAAAACAACATTACGATTTCACAAAAAAACAACATCACGACATCACAAAAAACAACATTACGATTTCACAAAAAAAACAACATCACGACATCACAAAAAACAACATCACGATTTCACAAAAAAAACAACATCACGACATCACAAAAAAACGATTTCACACAAAAGAAAAACAAAATGAATAAAAAGTTTGCCGTAGCTATTTTAAATTGGAATGGAGAACAGCTGTTAAGACAGTTTCTTCCTTCTGTACTGAAGTATTCGGACAAAGCTAATATATACGTTATCGACAATGCTTCTACTGATCAGTCTATAGCTGTTCTAGAACAAGAGTTTCCTTCTGTTCATATTATTCAAAATAAACAAAACTATGGTTTTGCTCAAGGATATAATGAAGGGTTAAAAGATATACAAGAGCCTTACTTAGTACTGTTGAATTCAGATATCGAAGTAACCGAAAATTGGTTAGACTCGGTAGAAGAAATATTTGATAAACAACCTCGAGTGGCTATTGTACAGCCTAAAATTCTTGACTATAAACGTAAAACGCACTTTGAGTATGCAGGTGCTGCAGGTGGTTTTATAGATTCGTACGGATTCCCATTCTGTAGAGGGCGCATCTTCGATACCATAGAAGAAGATAAAGGACAATACAACGATATTATAGATATATTCTGGGCATCTGGTGCTTGCTTTTTTATCCGTAATGAAGTTTACCAAAAACTGGGGGGACTCGATGAAGACTACTTTGCTCATCAAGAAGAAATAGACTTATGCTGGCGAGCACATCATCTGGGATATAAGATTAAGTACACGGGGTATTCTACTGTATATCACGTTGGTGGAGCAACTTTAAAGTATCAGAGTCCAAAGAAGACTTATCTTAACTTTAGGAACTCTCTACTTACTTTGTATAAAAATCTGCCTTCTAAAGGCAAGTTCTCTACTATCTTTTTGAGATTGTGCTTAGACGGCATCGCTGGGGTAAGATATATGCTAATGTTGCAACCCAAACATTGTTTTGCAATTGTTCGTTCTCACTTTGCATTTTACAAACGTATTCCTATCTTCAAAAAAAAGGTATCAAAATCTCCTGTAAAAGAGTATTATCGAACTAAATCAATTGTTAAATTATATTATATTCAAAAACGGAAGACTTATATTAGAATATTCTAATTAAAATAGTTTAGGCTTTTCTTTCTATATTGCCATCTATTTGCTATATTTGACAAAACAATTCAATCATTTTTTAATTATGAAAAAAGTAGTTTTAGGATTATCTGTTTTAGCCTTGACATTAGGTTCTTGTGGTACAAAACAGAAAATTGCAGACTTAGAAGCTAAAAACAAAGAAGTACAAGATTTATTAAATACATGTACTATAAAACTAAACTCTGCTTTAGCTGAGAGAAATGCTTTCTCTAACGAGATCGAGCATTTGAAAAAGAACAACTCTGACTTATTAAGCAATATGGGTAACATGACTATGTTAACTTCTAAAGGTGCTGAAAACTTAGAGAAAACTTTGGAGAGCATGAAAGAGAAAGATCTTAAGATCACTCGTCTTCAAGATGCAATCACGAAGAAAGACTCTGTTACTTTAGCTTTAGTAAGAAGTGTGAAGAAAGAAGTTGGTTTCGATGATCCAGATATCCAAGTTAACGTAGAAAAAGGTGTAGTATACATCTCTATCGCTGACAAATTATTATTCAAAACAGCTGGTTATGAAGTAAGTTCTGAGGCTAAACGTGTATTAGCTAAAGTAGCTGCTATCGCTAAGAGCAAACCAGACTTTGAAGTAATGGTAGAAGGACATACAGATAACGTATCTATCAAAAACGCAATGATGAGAGACAACTGGGATCTAAGTGTTAAACGTGCGGTATCTATCGTTCAAGTTTTACAAAATGACTTCCAATTAAACCCTTCTCAATTAGTTGCTTCAGGACGTGGAGAGTATGTGCCATTAGTAGAAAACGATACTCCTGAGAACAAAGCTAGAAACAGAAGAACTAGAATCGTTTTACTTCCTAAGATTGATCAATTCTACGATATGATCGAGAAAGAAATGAAAAATATGACTAAATAATTTTAGCTATTAAAATAAAGAAAAAGGGCTGTCTTTTAAATAAGACAGCCCTTTTTTAATTACGAATTTAAATTGGTTTTCGGTTTACAGTAATCAGTTTACGACATTGCCCTGCGGGCATAATGTACTTAGATGATATGATACACTATGTATTGATATAATCATCTAAAACGATTTCACACTTTCACAAAAAACAAAAAACCTATTTAAGATAGTCTCTCAATACATATTGTAGAATACCATCATTTTTATAATACTCTATTTCAATTAAAGAATCAAAACGAGCTTTGGCCTGGAAAGAAAGAGTTTCTCCATTCTCTTTTACAGCCTTTACCTCTAGTATTTTGTGTGGTACTAAATCTTGTTCGATTCCTGTGATAGTGAATGTCTCTTTTCCAGTTAAACCTAAAGATTCAGCTGTTTGGCCTTCTAAGAATTGTAATGGAGCTATTCCCATACCAATTAAGTTACTTCTATGAATACGCTCAAAGCTTTCTGCAATAACAGCTTTTACTCCTAATAGATAAGTTCCTTTTGCTGCCCAGTCACGAGAAGATCCACTTCCGTATTCTTTACCAGCTAAGATTATTAAAGGAGTCTTGTCTTCTTGATACTTCATCGCTGTATCAAATACAGAAAGAGATTCATTCGTAGGTAAATAAGTACTATATCCTCCTTCGCGTTGTGCTACTTTATTCTTAATACGCACATTGGCAAAGGTACCTCTCATCATCACTTCATGGTTACCACGTCTAGATCCATATGAGTTAAAATCTTTTGGCTCTACTCCTTGTGACAGTAAATATTTACCTGCTGCAGAACTCTCATTAAAAGCTCCTGCAGGCGAAATATGGTCTGTAGTCACTGAATCTCCTAAATACAACAATACCCTAGCATTGTGTACATCTACAATTGGCTTAGGTTGAGCTGGTAAGTTCTCGAAGAATGGCGCTTGTCTGATATAAGTAGAGGGTTGATCCCACTCAAACTTCTGACCTGTTGGCGCTTGTAAGTTCTTCCAATCTTGCTCACCTTCAAAAATCACACTGTATACTTGTTCAAAATCTTCTTGTTTCAATGATTCATTAATTACTGCTCTAATCTCTTCATGCGTAGGCCATATATCTTTTAGATACACTGGCTGTCCATTAGGATCATAGTCTAAAGGATCATTAATTAAATCAATATCTACTCTACCTACAAGTGCATAAGCAACAACTAACATCGGAGACATTAGGAAGTTCATTTTTACTTGTGGGTGTACCCTAGCCTCGAAGTTTCTATTCCCTGATAATACAGATGCTACAACTAAATCGCCTTTAGTCACTGCCTCTGCTACAGGTAATGGAAGAGGTCCACTGTTACCAATACATGAAGTACATCCGTATCCTACTGTATGGAAGCGAAGTGCCTCTAGGTCTTCTAATAAACCTGAACGCTGTAAATACTGAGTCACAACCTTAGACCCTGGTGCTAAACTTGTTTTAACCCATGACTTCGTTCTCAGACCTTTCTCGATAGCTTTACGAGCTACTAGTCCTGCTCCAATCATCACTTCTGGATTAGACGTATTCGTACAACTCGTAATAGCAGCGATAACGATACTTCCGTCTCCTATTACATACTCTTTGTTCTTCTGTTTAATACGAACTGTACGCAGACTATCTTTAACAACTTCTGTAGTAGGATTAGTGACTTTATTCTCTTCGTAAGCAAACTCAGTACCAGAACCACCTTCTGATAGCCAAGCGTGCTCTCTACGCTCTTTAGTCTCTGTATAAGTACGATTATACTCTTGCTCTAATAAAGTAGAGAATGATGTCGCTAAATCTTTTACTAATATTTTGTCTTGTGGACGTTTAGGTCCAGATACTGTAGGCTCTAATGTATTTAGATCTAACTCGATCACTGTAGTATATTCAATATTCTCTTTCCCTGTTCTCCATAGCATATTGTCTTTACAATAGTCTTCTACTAGTTTTATCTGCTCTTCGCTTCTATTCGTAGCACGCATATAATCTAAGGTACGGTTATCAATAGGGAAATAAGTAACTGTACATCCGAACTCTGGTGACATATTAGATATAGTCGCTCTATCAGTCACAGATAGATTATCTAAGCCATCGCCAAATACTTCTACGAATTTACCTACTACTCCTACTTGACGCAATATCTTCGTAATAGATAATACCATATCAGTAGCGGTAGCACCTTGTGGTATTTTACCCGTTAATTTTAATCCGATTACCTCAGGGCAGGTAAAGTAAATTGGTTGTCCAAGCATAGCTGCCTCAGCTTCAATACCTCCTACTCCCCAAGCAATAACTCCAATCCCGTTTACCATCGGTGTATGTGAATCTGTACCTACTAGAGTATCTGGGAAAGCCCAACCATCTCTTTCGATAACACCTTTAGCTAAGTACTCTAAATTTACCTGGTGACAAATACCCATTCCTGGAGGAACTACTGTGAAGTTATTTAGCTCCTGCTGAGCCCATTTTAACAACTCATAGCGTTCAGAATTACGCTCATACTCTTTTTCTACATTTCCCTTATAAGAGTAGTCTGTTCCGTAATAATCTACCTGAACAGAGTGGTCAATAACCAAATCTACAGGAATTGCTGGGTTAATCTTATTTCCGTCCTTTCCCTGTCTGATGAACTCATCCCTCAAAGACGCAATATCTACAACAGCTGGCACTCCTGTGAAATCTTGCATTAAAACACGTGCTGGTTTAAAGGGGATATCTTTATCGGTACCCTTTGGATCCCAGTTAACTAGAGTGTCTAAATGTTCGTCAGTCACTACATAACCATCGTGGTTACGCAAAACATTCTCCAATAAAATTCGTATCGAAAACGGCAATCTTTCGATATTGTTACCCTTGTCTTGTAACTCTTTTAATGATGCAATTTTATACTTTGTCATAATTGTTAGTTTATAAAGGTTAAGTTACTGAAAACAAACTAGATTAGCTATTAAAAATTTATTAAAAATCCGCTAACATTATAACATATCCAACTTATAAACAGCAAAATAGGACTTCTTTAAAAATTATTATATTGGCAATTTGACTCTTATTTTTTTAGAAAACATAGACTTTTTTAATAGACTCCTATTACCTACAAATGAACAATACTATGTTTTTAATCAACAAGGTATCGCTATATCCTAATAACAGTTAATATTTCCCAAAAAAAACTCCAGTAAACTGCTACAATTCATTCATTCAGTATTTTGCTAAATATCAAAACTAACTCCTAAAACATTACTCTATTCTCATCATCATGCTCTTTTCATTTTTATTTCATATAATACTTTTATCATAAACTAATTTTATTGTATATATCCTATATTCTCATTTTAATTTTATTTTTTTGATAATTTATTCGCAAATTATCGTACATTTAATAACACCAACAACTTGTATAATGAAAGCAATTGACAAAAATTTTGTAGACTTTGATATAATAGGAGATATACATGGACATAGCAATGATTTAAAGCAACTATTATCTGCTTTAGGTTATTCTAACAAAAAAGGTTACTACCAACATCCGGAGCGAAAAGTACTATTCGTAGGAGATTATATAGACAGAGGTATTAATATCATAGAGGTATTAGATATCGTAAAAAAGATGGTGGACAATGGAGAAGCTATTGCGTTGATGGGAAATCATGAGTACAATGCAATCTGTTATAATACACTCTCTACTAATGGAGAGTACCTTAGAGAGCATACACCTAAAAACTTTAATCAACATGCTGTGACCATGGCTGCGTTTATGCAAGTGCCTAATATGTACAAAATGTATATAGAGTGGTTTAAATCACTTCCTTTATTTTATGAGAATGATTCGTTTAGAGCTGTTCACGCATGCTGGGATGATCAACATATCAATTATTTAAGAAACCGATTAGTCAACGACTGTATTACGAATGACCTGTTAGAAGAAGCGAATACAGAAGGAACAGAATTATATAATGCTATAGAAACAACATTAAAAGGAAAAGAAGCGAAGATGCCTGAAGGCATAACTTTTATTGATAAAGATCGTATACTACGCACTGAGTTTAGAACTAAATGGTGGGAAGACCCTAAAGAAATGACTTATAACTCTATCAGCGTACATCCTATACAAGAACTTCCTCATACTCCATTCGAATTTGAGAGTGAAAACTTTTATCAAATTATAGAAAAACCAGTGTTCTTTGGCCATTATTGGATGAAGCACAAGACAGGCACTAGACCTAATATAATTAAGGATAATGTATGTTGTGTTGATTTTAGCGTTGCTAAAGGAGATGGAATACTTGTATGCTACAGATATAGTGGAGAAGACAAGTTGGACTCTAAGCAACTCGTCTTTGTAAAATAACGTCAAATTCTCTCTCTCCGAATCTATGATTAACTATTTAAAACTTTTTCTAAAAAGAAAAAACAACAAAGAAATAGACAATACGTCATTAGATTTTTTGACTTTACAAAATTGTGATAATGCTGTTTTTATACTTGATAATCATTTAATAAGCAAAAACAAAATACCTTATTACAATTGTAACCAGAATATCGATGATATAGATGTTTTATATTTTACTTGCATCAACAATAAGCCTTTGCTGTTTATAGCAGGAAAGCACAATAGCCATATCCCTACATCATCAGTAAACTTCCTGCCTACTTTTCTACATCTTGCAGAGAAACTAGGTTTTAACCCTGTTCTACTAACCATATTTGAAGAAACTTTTAGCTGTGATAGAAATATGTTTGTATGGGCCAGAAAAAACCCTAGTAACTGTAAAGTACTAGAACAAGGAACCTATGCGGATACAATCCTAGAAGGATATGAATTACAGAATCAAACAAAAACCTTTGTGTCATGGGAAACTCCTTATGAAGATGTAATTGCTTTAGACGAAGTTTTAGTCACCCAACCTTCTAATGAAGATGATTTAATTAAATATACATTTAAAGTTCCTGTAAGAATAGGCAACCTTGTTTTAAACGATTTTAGTTTCTATGATTGTCATCGAAAAAATATTCCAGTAAGTAACTACTTTTCTTACTGTGAATACAAGCAGACTATTAGTAAACCTTATGCTTTATTAAAAAATGCTTTATTAGAAAACAAGAGTCTAACTAATGCCTCTACTGATACAGAAGAGGACAAAACAGTGATATTTAGTACAAAAGTAAGAACAGAATACCTAGAGTTTTATTTCTCTAATGCTTATCCTGTAGAGCTAGAAGCAGCTAATAATAAAGTATTTTTCTTAATTACTAATTTAAAAGAGTATTTAAATACTGTAGTTTATCCTGAGTATATACTTAAACTATCTATAGTCAATTGTACAACACTATCAGGCGATATAATACTGGATATACAAACCTATAAAGAAACAGCACATATCTATAGAGTACCAACTTTTATACAAGAAATCTCTCAAAACAAGCCCTTTATTTGGATAGATGATAATAATGATGAAATAGGCTTCTCTGATGATCGCTATGCTCATATAATACCTCTAGCAGAGGTCAAATATATGTGTATAGAAACCATAGAGCATAGTGATGGATCTATAAATTCTAAACTTAGTATTCGTCCAAATGGAAGTAATATGGAAATTATAAACATCTTTACTTCTAAAAGTGTAGATTTGAGCAAATTTAAAGAACAAATAAAAAGAGATATCCCTGTACCTATACAGTGTCCTCTAGATGATTATTTATAATAAAGAATTATGTGGAAATACTATGCTTTACTATCTGCTGTCTTTGCAGCTTTAACTGCAATATTGTCTAAAGTAGGGGTAAAAGGAATTAATGGCAATCTAGCGACAGCTATACGCACCAGTGTAGTCCTAGTATTAGCTTGGGGAATAGTGATTGCAAATAGCGATTTTAAAGGAATGAAAGAATTGAGCAAATCTAATATTATCTTCTTAATCGCTTCAGGAATTGCAACAGGGCTATCGTGGATATTCTATTTTAAAGCTTTAGAATCAGGCCCTGTTTCTAAAGTAGCCCCGATAGATAAGCTAAGTATTGTATTTGTCATGATCATCTCTTTTATCTTCTTAAAAGAACCTATGGATCTTAAAACTATCATTGGTGGATGCCTAATCGTAGGAGGCACCTTAGTTCTTATATTATAACTAACTTTCTTTGGGCTCTACAACTAACTCAAAGAAAGTTCTTCTATTGTTTCGATACCTGTTCGTTTACACACTATTCTAAATCGTTTATACTCTACGATATTTTCATACTTTATTTGTGCTATGAAGTTAAGATAATAGATCTTATCTGCTAATATTCTTTCTGGCTCCCCTATTAAATCATTTTGATCTAAAGTATACACTGTCACATAAGGGTTATTCATTCTTTGGGTAAGTCGAGTTAGATTAAAATGAATGATGTCGTTAATTCCGTCAAAAGCATATGTACTTTCTTTAATCACTTTTTTATTATCTAAGTGTACTTTCTTTCTGTACAACATAATCTTCTCGTTGTGAATCTTATTCTCTATTTCTAATAAGGCTGAACGATCACGCAAATTAAGCACTTCTTCAGGCACTTTTTCTTCTGCTATAAAGTCTACAGATTCCTTTATCCATCCTATCTTCTGATCCTTTACACTAATATTCGTTTTATTATCAAAATACTTCCCTCCTAACTTTCCAATAAAGTAATAACGCATTAGCTCCTTAATTCTATCTTTCAACATATAACTAATAACTAATGCTACAAATAAAGGCATCGTAAAGTTGCCATATTTCTGTTGAAAAGAGAAAGCAATAATAGTAGCAAAAATCATAGATAAACCTGCTGCTAAACTATAATAAATCTGTTGTGCAATCACACCATCTTCGTCTTTTCGTTTATTCGAAATTAGAGCTAAATCAGATTCTATATACTTATCTAACATCGTATGTCTATACACCACCTTCTGGTTATTCTCTCTATCCCCTTTCTTAATATCTAGATAGTTGTGTATTTTCATATACTCTTTTTCTCGTGTTATCAATCCGATTAGATGTTGACGCACTTTCTCTGACAAATTGTACTGTTCTCCCTCTAATAGCTCTAAAAAACCGAAAACTTGATGTACTATAGCATAAGATAAATATTCATCTGCAAAATCATAATAGTTTCTTGTCTCACTTCCCTCTTCTACTCCTACCAACAATTCTCTCAAACCTCTAAATTGAATAGAGATATTCTCTACTGCAGAAGCAAACTCAAGGCATCTTACTTCTAAATCATCAGTTTGATAGCATTTTTTAATCTCTGTCAAATGATTTCGGATGGCACTTCTAAAGATAGCCATGAACATCTTCAACTGAAACTCATACTCCATTAATAACTCAGATAAATCTTCTTCTGATTGCAACACATCATTTAAGGCTGAACGCAAATTATTCAATGGAACTGCTCCGTTATCAACAATCTCTTTTAGAAGGTAAATAGGGGTAATAAATCTAACTTTAGACTTAACATCTGAATAAAACTGATCTTTAGTATATGTAGATGCATTAATGTCTAGGCTATTAGGAATAAAAAACCAGGTATTAATATCAAACTCAGCTGTCTGACCTATCTTTTTTGTTTTAAAACCAACCTTTACCTCTATCGAGTAAGCATCATGAATACTTGTTTCTATGTCTATCATACCTTAAACCTGGAATATCTATGTGAAGATATTAAATAATTCTGAGGTTAATCACATATTTCAAAGCAAACAACAATACAATACTATCCAGTAATCTCTGTATTCTAAACAAAAAACTGCTCCCTGGACGGAGAGCAGTACCACAAATTAATATAAAACACACAACAATTACTAAAGTTGAATTAACAACATAGATGGTGCACTGTTTAGCCATGTTTTTCGTTCTTCCACTAATGTTTTCCAGCTTTCTAAACTAATCAACATTAGATTAAAATCTTTGACAAACTCATTATTAACTTCTTTTGCGTTTACAATGCGGATATGGTTAGGTTTAAATTGTTCAATCAATCTAATCTGTTCTTTAAACTCGGGATAACTTTCTAATTGCCCTGTTGCGTCTAACACCGTAATCTGTGCTTCACTATTGCGAATCCACTTCTGTGCATAACTTAACAACTTCAAATCTTGTTTAGAGAACACAGGTAAAAAGATTTGTTCTACCTTATCGAAGTCTTTATTGATAAAAATTCCCACAGGTACTTTAGATCTATTAAGTATTTGTTGAGTTCTAGCATTAAACCACGAGTTTTCAAAGAATTTTTCTTTTCCTGTTACCTTGTTTAATAGCACATCTGGATTGATAATACGAGTGGTAAAGCCTAAAATATTCCCTAATAAAGACCCTCTATAGATAGAATATCCTACCTCAATTAACAATAAATCACTGATTTGCTCATTAACTACATTGACCACATCACTTTCGATATCATTGGATACCTTATAATAGGTCTGTACCTCTTGATCTAAGGCTGTTGCCTCTTCTTGTACTGCTTCAAATATTTCATTCTCATACTCTGTAGAGGTAAAAGCATTTACTTCAATACTATCTACTAAGTGCATCGCTGTAATCCCTGTATCTGCATTATTTTTACCTACAAAGCTACTAGCCAGTCTCATCAGAGGAGCCAAGCTTGTTTTGTCTTCAAAGAAAAGAGATACTTGATATTTTCCTAAATTCGGAGTTACTGTTTTTACTTCATCATCTCCTAATGGGCCGAATATTTTTGCAATTAAATCTAATACTGGGCCTGTCATAAAGGTCGTTGCTAAGGCCATAATCACCATCATAGCAAACACTTCTCCTGTCAATACACCTAGATCAAAACCAATATTCAATACAATCAGTTCCATTAGCCCTCTAGTGTTCATCAGTGCTCCTATCGTTAAGCTATCTTTCCAAGATATACCAACTATCTTGGCCGTTAAGGCACTACCGACAAACTTTCCTATCGTTGCTACTAAGATAATTACTCCCGTCACCTTCCATAGATAAGGTTCATTTAAAAGCCCTATTTCTGTACGTAAACCTGTGTACACAAAGAATAGAGGTAAGAATAAAACTACTGCTACATCTTCCACCTTCTCAATAAAGATATTTCTAATCTTCATATTATCTGGCATCACTGCACCTGTCATAAAGGCTCCAAATAAAGCATGGATACCGATTACCTCTGTACAATAAGAAGAAATAATTAAAGTCAATAAAAATATAGCTACTGTTCCTTTAGAGAACATATTACTCGTTGGCTGATACTTAGCAATACGCGCCAAGAATGGCTTGACTAACTTTAGCATCACGATTACATAAATAATAGCTAGAGCCATGATGTAAAGTGAACTAGCAAAACTTCCTGCTTGTACAATCGCTATTACAGCCGCTAATAAACACCAAGCTGTAATATCATCTGCCGCGGCACAGGTAATAACGATAGTTCCTAAACGTGTCTTTTGTAATCCTCTCTCCTGCACAATACGCGCCAATACTGGAAAGGCAGTGATACTCATAGATATACCTAAAAACAATCCGAAGGATAGAAACTCTACTCCTTCTGGTGCGAAGGAAGTAAAAATATAATAAGCAAGAGTCATTCCCAAGGCGAAAGGAATAATAATACTAGCGTGGCTAATCAGAACAGCATCATGTGCTTTATTCTTTAGCACCTTTAAGTCTAGCTCCATTCCGATGACAAACATGAAGAGAATTAACCCTATTTGACTTAAGAAACTTAAATTTCCTAATGAATGTACAGGAAATAACGCTTCTGAGAATTCTGGAAAATAAGCTCCTACAAAAGAAGGACCTAAGGCAATACCTGCAATAATTTCTCCAATTACAGAAGGCTGTCCTATCTTCTTACATATCCACCCGAATACCCTAGCCACTAAAACAATCGTAACAATCTGAGCTAATAATAAAGCCAATGGGAAATTTAGGTTGTCTTGTATCGTATCTAAGAAGTTTTCAAAAATACTTTTATCAGACACTACTTTAACGACATTCGATTCTAATTTCACTCCTTTAGAAACTACCCAATACATTAAGGCGGAGCACCCTCCTATAATAAAGAAATATAAAAGAGAATTTTTAAACTTTGACATAGTACTTACTTTTTAACGATACAAACATCTCTATAATAATATTTGTAAATAGCAAGAATGAATCCAAAGACCACCAAGTTGTAATGAAAGTATGTTTTTCTGTAATGAATTTTATATCTTTTCTAAGAAGTCAGTTTTATAAGTCATCCCAAGTGTTAATTCTAGGGGTTTCCCGTCAATTCCTTTAAGTGTAGTCGTTATCTCATCATGACTAAAAAAACGAACTATTCTTAGAGCGATTAATTCCCCTTTATTGATACGACAGAACTTAGAACTAGGCAAAGCTGAAACAAACTTATCTAGTGACATATTCTTCGCTATCACTACTTGGTTATTTTCTAAATACACATCTTTATCTCTACTGTCCATTTCATTAGTTGTGATATAAAGAATATCAGAGAAGTATAGCAATGCTTTTCCTTTGTTAGAATTAATAGTAATAAAAGTAGCTTCATCGACTGGTTTATACTGTCGCATTGCTTTCAATACTGCTTTGTGAAGTCTCTCTTTTTTAATTGGTTTAGCTATATAGTCTATTGCTTCTATTTCAAAAGCCTCTAAAGCATATTCTTTATAAGCTGTCACAAAGATAACGCCTTTATTAGGGAGCAGTTGCGCTACACTTAGACCATCTAATCCAGGCATATTGATATCTAATATGACCACATCAAAGTCTTGATGTGGTGCTTCTTCTAAAAAGACTGCTGGATCGTTATATGCTTTTACGATTTCTATTTCCTCTATTTGCTCACATAGCATTTTTAAATACTTTAACCCTAAAAGTTCATCATCTAGTAGTATGCATTTTAGTTTTGAAATCATGTAAATTAATTTTTAAGTGCGTAGAGTAAATATGATCATCCTCGTTCTTTTCTAATTTATAAGCATTCCCATATATCAGTTCGAGTCGCTTATTCAAAGCTGTAAGGCCATAACCTCCTTTTTCTTTATGTAGGGTCTTCATACGGGATTTTTTATTAGAAACTAACAAATCGAAATGCCCATTTTTCAGTTTAAACAAAATAGAGATAAAAGCATCTGTACTTGCCAGGTCTGCATGCTTAAAAGCATTCTCAATCAATTCTACACATATAAGAGGAGCGATTAACTCTTCTGTATAAAACACCTCCCCTTCACCTATATTAGATCGTATATCAAGCCTAAAAAGAGGATTAAGCTTAATCTTATTGATATCGATAAGTCGCAAAGCAAATTCGTGTTCTTCTTTTAGAGAGACCATTTTTCTCTGGCTATCATATAAAATATAATCTAACACACCTGCCATCTTATCTAATGCATAGTAGGTCTGATAAGCATGAGACTGAATAGAATTTAGAATATTCTTAAACAAGTGAGGATCTAATCTTGACTCAAGGTTTTCTAATTGTAAATAACGCATCTTAGAATCAAAGAGATATTTTTCCTTTTCTAATTCTAAACGCTTTTTATTATTCTGTACAATTAAGTACACTAAACATACAATAGCTACTATCAATAAAAAAATTACTATGACTAAAAAAGCTTTCATCTACCTTTATTTTAAAACAAAACTAAAGAAATAAATCGATTTCTTAATATCATAATTTATAGATACAATTTGGCTAATTCAAGACTAATACA
This sequence comes from Myroides sp. C4067, assembly GCF_038039665.1. Taxonomy (NCBI): domain Bacteria; kingdom Pseudomonadati; phylum Bacteroidota; class Flavobacteriia; order Flavobacteriales; family Flavobacteriaceae; genus Myroides; species Myroides sp. C4067. The sequence continues at coordinate 49,980 of NZ_JBBPHJ010000004.1, read as the reverse complement.
GATAAATAAACATTTTTTTAATACTTAAGAAACACTAAAACAGCGTACTGACTAAAAGTTGCAATATATAATTATTACATAAAACTAAACTTTTATTTAAAAAACACAAAAAACACGCATATCAAACTATTATTAATCAATTTAAACACATTATACTATTGAATTCTAAAAACAAACGAAATATATAAAAATAAACCATTATTTTAACAATAATAATTATCTTAGCATATGTAATAAATCAAATAAAAACACCATAAATATGATAGTATTCAAATCTGATTTACAAAATCACTTGTCAAATCTAAATGCTAAAAAGGAAAGTAAAAACACCACCAATTACATACTTTCTTATTTGACACAAAACACCATTACGCCAATTGGTTTTTATGGCATGCTGGAGAATAACCAAATAGAAAATATCTTAAGTATTAAAAAGACTTTAATCAATTTATTCGTAGATATTAAACTAGAAATACTAGATACTATAGGATATCTAACAGAAGACCATCTACAGGATTTAAACAAACTAAAAATCCTATTCCAAATCAACGAACAAGAGCTTCTAAGCTACAAAACGTATGAAATACAAGACATTATAACACAACAGATTTCTACTCTAGAAAACAAATGTAAAAACAACGGATTAGATATCATGAAGAACCTAAATAGCCTAAAGAGATTATTAGGAATACCTACTCCAGAGCTAAATATGACTTTAGATACTAATCTATATACTAACTCAATGACGGAAGTAGTAATCTAGCAGTAATAGCCAAACTCACAAACAACAACAAAAACAACAAATACTTTTTACTATATTCAGATTATTTAATATACTATTCAAAGTATACAACATTATAATGTTTCTATTGAAACATTTACTTGATCTTGGTATAGTCTTAGCGGTCTTCTAGATAAACATCTTTTATTATGAAACCGTCAATTTTTATCATTCAGATAATCACTCTATCTGTCTCCATCTACTTTAATAGTCTAGCAATAGATTACTTGATTCAATATATACATACAGATCTAGATCACATCTTTGGTATAGCACTTGGTATCACTGTAATTTCTTCTATTATTACATTACTGACATTCACTTACTTTATTTGGGGTATAGTACAGCATATCACTAAACGAATTACCTAGTGCATTTTCAAGCAATTTTAAACTTATTGTATTGCTATGTATTCAAATACACTTATCAGATATCTTTGACTAATAGAAACAAAAAAACCTCCCTTCTAATTGAAGAGAGGCTTATATATTATATAGCTTATTTCTTAACTATTAAGCATTACAGGCATTACTAACATCGTAACTGTTTCACCATCTTCTAACCCATCTACAGGTGTCAAGATTCCAGCTCTATTAGGTAATGACATCTCTAATAAAATATCATCAGACTGTAAGTTATTTAACATCTCTAATAAGAATCTAGAGTTAAATCCGATTTGCATATCATCTCCTTGATAATCACAAGTAAGACGCTCATCTGCTTTATTAGAATAATCAATATCTTCAGCAGATATGTTTAATTCTGTACCAGCAACTTTTAATCTTATTTGATGTGTTGTTTTATTAGCATAAATAGAAACACGTCTTACAGAACTTAAAAACTGTGTTCTATTGATTAAAAGCTTATTAGGATTCTCTTTAGGAATAACTGCCTCATAATTTGGATATTTTCCATCAATCAAGCGACAAGTCAAAGTATAATTCTCAAATGAGAATTGTGCATTAGATTCATTAAACTCTATAACGACATCTGCTCCTAAAGCCATTAAAATACTCTTAAGAATATTAAGTGGTTTTTTAGGCATAATAAAACTAGCCTCGTTCGAAGAAACGATATCTGTACGAGAATACTTTACTAACTTATGTGCATCTGTTGCCACAAAGATTAATCCTGAAGGAGAGAATTGAAAAAATACTCCTGACATCACAGGACGTAAATCATCATTTCCAGCAGCAAATATAGTTTTGCTAATAGCTGTTGCTAAAACTCCTGCAGGAACTTCTGTTCTAGAAGGATCCTCTAATGATTCTGCTTTAGGAAACTCATCTCCTTGCGCATATGCTAAAACGTATTTACCTACGTCTGAACTAATTTCAATTGTATTGTTTTCCTTAACTGAAAAAGTCAATGGCTGCTCAGGAAATGTCTTTAATGTTTCCAACAATAACTTTGCAGGAACAGCTATACTTCCTTGACTTGTAGATTCAATTTCTAAAGTAGCAGACATTGTAGTTTCTAAATCTGAAGCAGATACCTTTAATACATTATTATCTAACTCAAATAAGAAGTTATCTAAGATATGTAAGGTATTACTACTGTTTATTACACTACCTAGAACTTGTAATTGCTTTAACAAGTAGGAACTCGATACTATAAACTTCATACTATAATTGTTTTATATGTAAAAATACTTTTACAGTTACAAATATATCCGATTATTACCAATAATAAAAGGATTATTGCGTTACTTTTTATTGAATTTGCGTTTTCTTATAAGAATAAATATAGTTCCGAAAACTACAACTAGCGCTATAGGTATCACTAATACTTTCATTTGGATAGAAGTATATTCACGTTCTACACTAACTTTATCTAGCATCGGAATCTTAACCTCTTTGGTTCTCAAATTAATAAGTCCCGTATCGTCTAAAAGATAATTTACAGAATTTACTAATAACTCCTTATTTCCATAAAGCATATTAGTCCATTTATCATAACCTAACTCTAAAGGCATTCCTTTATCGTCTAGCTGATTTCTAATAATATCTCCATCAGAAATTACAATCATTTGTGTTTGTTTACTTTCTGAAAGTGGTTTATCTATTGTAAAAGGCAATACTCTATTCTTAAAAACAGAAGGAAATTCCCCCTCTAATAGAACGCCTAAAATATAACTTCCTTTACCTTCATAAAACTCAGGAGTAACTTCTTCCTTTAAAACATTAAAACTAATTTCACCTGGAACTCCTACTAAACTAGAGTACTTTGAGGATTTAGCTAAAATAGTCTTTTTAACTCCATTTTTTAGAGTGTCGATAGGAGAAGCAAAATCATACTTCACTCCTTCTATATTCTTTACAATAGGATGGTCTATATCTGGATAAACAAATGGTGCAAACTTCCACAAGAAGTCTGTATACACAGTTTCACTCCCTTGTCTACCTGATGCTAATTTTATTTTTGTACTGATTTCATCCTTTACAAGCACAGGATTGATGCGTATACCATATCTAAAAAGCAATTCTCCTAAGCTTTGGTCTTTATTATACGCTAACATAGTCCCATTCGAGCGCAAGCTATCAAAATCTGCTTGAACTTGATCTAACAACCACATCGTTTTACCTCCATTCATTACAAACTGATCCAACACTCCTACCTGCTCTTCAGAAAAAGCTTTTGTTGGTTTTGCAATAATCGCTAAGTCAAATTCTTTTAACTGATCTAAGGTTTTTTGAGGCTCATTAGACACACTTTCTAATGTAAATGGTGCTAAGTGATAAGTCTCACGTAAAGTCATCAGAAAATCTGCTATATAAGCATCATCTAACTCTCCATTTCCTTTAAGAATAGCTATTTTTTTACTTTTCTCTATTGTTACTTTACTGATAGCCTCAGCTAATGCATATTCTAAATGCTGTACAGACGAAATCACTTTTTCTTCTGTATTCGCCCCCATCATATTCTTCAGTAATTGTACTCTAGCAACCTTCTCTCCTTGACTTACTAATGCCCAAGGAAAAACTAGCTGTTGACTTTGAGCCCCTTTATCCGTTACTGTAATGGTTACAGGTTTTAATCCATACTCGTATAATTGTTCTAAAGTTTCTGCCTTATTAGCTCCTTCTTCATTTGGGTCTATAAATCTAAACTTAATATTTTCATTTCTAGATTGTATTTCCTCTAGTAATTGCTTTGTCTCGTTCTGTAACCTTCTAAACTCTAATGGGAAGCTCCCTTTTAAAAACACATCTACGATTAACAGATCCTGAACATTATCTACTATCCCAACTGTGCTTTTAGACAAAGTATATCTCTGATCTTGCGTAAAGTCAATACGTGTATAAGTTAGAGCACTGATAACGTTAATAATAACCAAAACAACTAATAATCGAACCAGTAGTTTTACATCTCTTTTTTGAAACTTTTTCATTATTTGCGCAGTGTTTTAATTTTAAAGACAGTTACCCCTAGACATAAAACAGTCATAGATCCGAAATAAATCAAATCTCTAGTGTCTAACACTCCTTTCGAAATACTTCTAAAGTGATATAGAATCCCTATTTTTTCAAACCACTCTCCAAATAGCCCTGCTAACATATCGATTCCCAATGAAAAAAACAGGCACAAAACAACACCTACTATAAAGGCTACGATCTGGCTCTCTGTCAATGAAGAAGCTAATACCCCCATCGAAACATAACAGCTCACTAAAAATAACAATCCTATAAATGAACCTATTATACTGCTATAATCAATTACCTGTCCTTCTAATACAATATTATTCAGCACAAAAACGTAAACTACAGTAGGCACAATAGCCATAAATATCAATGTGAATACTCCTAGATATTTTCCTAGTACAATCTGCCAAACAGATAAAGGCTTAGTCAACAGCAACTCTATCGTTCCATTTTTAATCTCTTCTGAAAAGCTCTTCATACTAACAGCGGGAATCAAAAATATCAACACCCAAGGCGCTAAATAAAAGAATGGAGATAAATCAGCAAAACCACTTTGCAACACATTATATTCTCCATCTATAAACCATAGCAGAGCTCCATTTATCACTAAAAATAGGACGATAACAAGATAACCTGTCAATGAGCTAAAGAAAGCTCTAATTTCTCTAAGACTAATTGCCTTCATAAAAACATCTATTTAAGAGTAACGACTTTATCCACACTCCACGCCTCTGCTTTCTCTTTGAATAAAGTCTTTGTGTAAGGCCATATCTCCCCGAAAAGTTCTGATTTTTTATATGCTTCTAGATTACTTTCATCTTCCCAATAACTATAAGTAAAGAAAATATTAGATTGATCCTTATCACGATATACTTCTAAGAATTGACAACCAGGATAATGTCTTACCTTATCCTTAATCGTATCAAAATGCTCTAAAAAATCATGTACCTTATTTTCAAGCAAGGTTAGCTTTACAATTCTTATAAACATACTTTTTATTTTAATATTGTGTTTCAGAATCAAATTCAATGACAATAGTATCATTTAACTGAAGATTCATTAATTTTCGCGGAGTTCCTCCTGGTGTGTCAGGTTTAGAATAGAACAATGCAATAGTCAACAAATCTATATCATTAAATATAGCAACTAGTTCGCCTGCCCTTTCTTTTAAGGTAGCTCTATCATTAAGCTTGAAGTCTGCAAAATAGTCATTTATTCGATTGATTCTATAATTCTTAACTCTGATAGCGAATTCTCTCCCCTCTGAGACTACTTCGTAGTCACTTCTATGGATATTAGTCACAAGGTTACCATAAGAATCCTCATAGATCACCTTACCTGTTATTTTATTTCTATTTAAAACGACATTTGTAGCCAGTCTACTAGGACTATAGATAGATTCTAACATCACTCCTATTTCTTCTAATTGACGACCTTCATTTAGTTGATATGCACAATAGACAAATATATCATTTGATTTCATCATACCATCATGATTAATCTCTATTGCTTTATCGAAATCCTCATCTCCTAAAATAATACTAACTATTCCATTATCTGCTGTAATAAAATAATGCCCATCAAATTCTACACAAATTGCCTTTGTATAGTCGGTCACAGAAGCATCAACTGCTATAATGTGAATAGTACCTTTCGGAAATTGGCTATATGCTGCCCCGATAACGAATCCAGCGTCTTCGGTATTATATTTACTTATTTCGTGTGAGATATCAACTAAATTACAGCCAATGATATTCGAATAGATCTTCCCTTTCAAAGCTCCTACATAGTGGTCCCGATATCCAAAATCTGTTGTTAGTGTAATTATTCTCTGCATTATTATTTTTCAATATATTTTTAAGAAAAATGATTTTTTTATAGTAGATTTGAATATACAAAATTAGATTATTTTTTTTAATTAACTCTACAGGTATTGAACGAAAGGATAATAGAATTAACAGATTTTAGCCCTAAAGATTTTTGGGGCCCACAAGACACTCATTTAGATATACTTAAAAAATTATATCCAAAAGTTAAAATTGTGACAAGAGGATCAGTCCTAAAGATTTATGGAGATCCAGAAATTTTAGATGAATTTGAGAAGAGTTTTGACCGACTAGTCAAATATTTTATCAGATATAATCGCATCGATGAAAACATTATCGAAAGATTAGTCCTTGATAGTGCACCTCCTTCTCTTCCTACAGACGACATTCTCGTACATGGAGTATCTGGAAAACTTATCAAAGCAATCACCCCTAATCAACAAAAACTAGTCAAGTTCGTTGAAAAGAACGATATGGTTTTTGCAATAGGACCTGCTGGTACTGGTAAAACTTATACAGGGGTAGCACTAGCTGTAAGAGCTTTAAAGAACAAGGAGGTAAAGAGAATCATACTTACTAGACCTGCTGTTGAAGCTGGAGAGAACCTTGGCTTCCTTCCTGGAGATATGAAGGAGAAGCTAGATCCTTATATGCAACCATTATATGATGCACTTAGAGATATGCTCCCTCCACAGACATTAGATGACTATATCCTTAAAGGGGTTATACAGATAGCGCCATTAGCTTTTATGCGTGGACGTACATTAGATAATGCCTTTGTTATCCTAGATGAAGCTCAGAATACGACCCATTCTCAAATGAAGATGTTTCTGACACGTATGGGTAAAAATGCTAAATTCATCATCACAGGAGACCCTGGTCAGATAGACTTACCTCGTAAAGTATCTTCTGGATTAAAAGAAGCTCTTTATATCCTAAGAGACGTAGATGGAATAGGAATGCTATATTTAGATGATAAAGATATCGTACGACACAGATTAGTAAAGAAAATCGTAGATGCTTATAAGACTATTGAAGAAAGACCTGATAAGATGTCTATAGAAGAACTAAAAAAAATGGAAGGTTAACTAGTTAACCTTCCATTTTTTATTATTTATTTCAATACAATTATTCTACATATTGTATGTATCTCTTAAGAACATAAGCTTTTGCTTTCCTTCTTCATACAGATACAAGTAATCATCTTTAAGCTCAAAGCGATCACAACTATCTAATACTGCTAGTAGCTCCTTCTCTTTCTGATACATCTCAGTCACATATTCTGGAGAAAGTACTACTTTAAAGAAGATGGAATCCCCTTCACATCTAACATCTCCATAAATCATGTGATTCCCTCCACTTCCAGAGAAACTACGTGTATTAATATCAATACAAATCATAGGAATCTGATTAATACCTAATTCTTCTACTCTCTTATCTTCATAAGACTGAAAAATCCAGTTACCAGATAATTTATCTGTATATAAATAGTGTCCAAAACAAGCAAAATCAATTACATCATCTTCCACACCATCGTGTTTCTTAATTAAACGCACTGCAACAGAGTGATCAAATCTACCATCTGCAAAGTCCTTCGCAGTCTCATCTTCATAAATCACGATCTCTATCTCCTCATGCTTCGTATAAGACTTATATATTCTAGATTCTCCATCCACTAATGGTTCTACAAATGGAAAAATTATCTTCTGATTAGGTTTTGTACTTGAATAAACAATTCCTTTTTTCCCAATTGATACAACCTGTGGTAAATCTTGAGCTACTGCTTTAAAAAAAGTACCATCTAAATCATTCTTGCTCAATAGGTCAATTTGTTTATTACTAGCTTCTTTAAAGCTTTTTTCTTTAGATTGATCTACCCCACAAGAAGGAAACAACGAAACAGTTAACGCCAATATCATATTTTCAATTTTACAGTATGCAAAGATAAATCCTACTATCTTCTAAAAAGAATTATTCACTCTCTTTTAGTATTAATTTAACTCTGAATGACTACATTCTTTAAACTTTCATCTTATTTGTCCTTGCAAAGATACAACAACAATAATTAAACTGCATTTCCTTTTGACACCTATTGTCATAATTATAACAAAACATTAATAAATACATGCATATTAAATCATTTGTTTTGTACTAATCACGCAATTTATACACACATTTCATTTTAGGATTACTCTTTTTTAACAATATCACCGAACTTACCATTCACAATATTCGCTAAATCCCCAGGACTAATACCAATGCTCAGTCCTTTACGTCCACCACTTACATAGATAGTCTCTAAATCTTTTACTTCTATATCTATAAATGTAGGATATAACTTCTTCATCCCTATAGGAGAACATCCTCCTCTAATATATCCTGTTATTCCTAACAAATCCTTTACAGCTAACATTTCTATCTTTTTTTCTCCACAGATATTAGCTGCCTTTTTTAAATCTAACTCACTATTAATAGAAACCACAAAAACATATATCGCATTCCCCTTACCATGAGCCACCAAAGTCTTTAACGACTCTAGTTCAGATATTCCTAACTTTTCACAGACAGATTTACCATCTATTAGTTCGTCAGAAATATCATACTCATACATCTCATAACTTGTCTTCTTACTATCTAATATACGTAAAGCATTAGTCTTTGCTACCTTTTTACTCATTCTACTATCTTAATTTTATCAGGAGCAAAATTACTATTTTTTACAATAAAGTCGTCTTATACCCTGTTTGTCTTAGACAAAACATAAAATCGTCTTGATTATTACATACGCAATATATATTCATATTCGACCCTACTACTTTCTTAAAAATTGGCTTAAAGCTCTTTGGTAATGTATTATAAAACTCATCAGCGTTAGACACCTTGTATTTAGGATCAATGTCCACCGCTACTAATACAACAAATTCATTCGATTTTAATTCAATAGGTAATTTCATAGTTTTTTTATTTTAATGGTTATTACGGCAATTTATAAAAAAATTCATTAATTTTTTACATTCATTAAAAAAATCACAATCCTATAAACATACTATTCTTTCGAAATTCTCAACACACACAATCACATATCTTGAATAATTCAGACCTAAAAAAAATATAAATTGTAGTTATCAACACTATTTTGTGGAAAAATAATATACATTTGTGTCAAATAACTCAAGTAAGCATATATAACAACTTAGAAAATGCAAAACATTCCTAGTGTTGACTTACGTGATTTCCTATCGGATGACCCGGTACGTAAACAAAAGTTTGTAAATGAAATCGGCCAAGCCTACGAAGAAATTGGATTCGTAGCATTAAAAGGACACTTTTTAGATGATCAATTAGTTGATAATCTATATAAAGAAGTTCGTAATTTCTTTAATCTTCCATTAGAGACTAAAAATTCTTATGAAGTACCAGGTATTGGTGGTCAGAGAGGATATGTTTCTTTTGGTAAAGAGCATGCTAAAGGAAGAACAGAAGGTGATCTAAAAGAGTTCTGGCATTTTGGACAGTACGTTGAAAATGATCCTGCTTTAGAAGCATCTTATCCTGCTAACGTAGAAGTAAAAGAATTACCTCAATTTAACGCTGTTGGAAAAGAAACTTACCAAATGTTAGAAAAAACAGGTGTATACGTATTGCGTGCGCTTGCTTTATTCTTAGGTTTAGACGAGTTCTACTTTGACAAATTCGTTAAAAACGGAAACAGTATCTTACGTCCTATCCACTACCCTCCTATCCAGAACGAACCTAAAAATGCTGTGAGAGCAGCTGCACATGGTGACATTAACTTAATCACTCTGTTAATGGGAGCTCAAGGTAAAGGACTACAAGTACAAAACCACGACGGACAGTGGATCGATGCTATCGCAGCTGATGATGAATTAGTAATCAATGTTGGTGACATGTTATCTCGTCACTCTAACAATAGATTAAAATCAACTATCCACCAAGTAGTTAACCCTCCTCGTGAACTATGGGGAACTTCTAGATACTCTATTCCATTCTTTATGCACCCAGTGAGCACAATGCCACTAAACTGTTTAGAGAATTGTATCGATGAGAATAATCCTAAATTATATGAAGATATTACTTCAGGAGAGTTCTTACACCAAAGACTAGTTGAATTAGGCTTGATTAAATAATCTATCCTAATAAAAACATATTCTTAAAAGAGGGAGCCCATTACTCCCTCTTTTTTATTTCATGCGATATACTTCGTAAAAGGTCATTTTTTTTACCCTATTTATATTGATTGATTTTAACATATTTCGTATCTTTACTTATATACATAGCATTCTAATCATTCTCTTGTAGAAAGACTAGAATACGCTTTTAGATTAATCATTTTTATAAGCACCATATTACATAACTAAATGAGTAAAAAGTTAAATAGCTTAGATGCCTTAGGAGGCTTTGTTTTTTCTACTAATAAAGATTTTGAATTCGAACAAGAAGAATCCACAGAAACTCTTGCCCCTAATCTTCAAAGATTAGAAGCACATATAGACAAAAAGAATAGAGGTGGTAAAGTAGCTACCCTTATTAAAGGTTTTGAAGGAAATGAAGACGACCTTAAAGATTTAGCTAAAAAACTAAAAACACTATGTGGTGTTGGCGGAAGTACAAAAGATGGCGAAATAATTATACAAGGTAATTTTCGCGATAAAATAATGGATTATTTAATAAAAGAGGGCTACAAAGTAAAACGTGTAGGCGGCTAATTAAAAATTTAATATTATGAAGATTAAATCATCTGAATTAATTCTAAACCCTGATGGTAGTGTATACCATCTAAACTTAAGACCTGAACATGTTGCTAAAGACATCATATTCGTAGGTGACCAAAACCGTGTAGACAGAATCACTAAGCACTTCGATGCTATTGAATTTTCAACACAAAAAAGAGAGTTTAAAACAACTACAGGTACGTATAAAGGAAAACGTCTAACTGTAATCTCTACAGGTATCGGACCTGATAATATCGATATCGCTGTTAATGAAATCGATGCTCTATTTAATATTGATTTAGAAACTAGAGAAATTAAAAAAGATCTTACTTCTGTAAATATTGTAAGAATAGGTACATCAGGTTCTTTACAAACAGATATCCCTGTGAATAGCTTTGTACTATCTCAGTATGGATTAGGACTTGATAACTTAATGCGTTCTTACCTTATTGACGGAGTTACAGATGTTGCTTTAGAAGACGCTTTTATTGAACATACAAATTGGGATCTTAAAAAAGGACGCCCATACTTCATTAAAAACAGTGCAGAGTTAGAAGCTAAATTAGAAAGTGACTTAACATTCAAAGGAATTACAGGTACAGCAGGTGGATTCTACGGTCCACAAGGACGTGTACTTCGTCTACAAATCCAAGATCCAGAACTAAACCACAAAATCGATAACTTTAAATTCGGTGAATACCGTATTACAAACTTCGAAATGGAAACTTCTGCTATCTATGGTTTATGTAACTTATTAGGACATCATGCAGTATCTCTTAATACAATTATTGCAAATAGAGCTAACGGAACATTCTCAGAAGATCCTTATGCAGCTGTTGACAAACTAATTGTATATACATTAGACAAACTTAGCGCAATATAATAAGATTACTTTTTCTAAAAAGCTACCTTATAGAGGTAGCTTTTTTTATATCTACTCCTTACTGCTCACTACCTCTCATATTACTAAAATAGCACACTGAAAGTGATTATAATGCAGTTGATTTAACTTTAAGTACAATACACCAGTGTTATGACACCGTTATTTTAGGTAAAATAACGGACTTACTACGGACTCATATCGGACTCACTACGGACTCATTCAAAACAAAATATGTCTCGACCTGCAATCGCTGTACAACTATTCCTCTCTTCGTTATATTGAATATTTATTGTCCTATCCCTTCCTCTAGAAAAACAAATCTCGATAGTTCAAAAAAAAACTCTTCTAAAGAACTTCTCCTAATTCAAAATACAAAATCAATAAATCACAAAAACTAAAGAAGTATTACTACTAAAAAACCCTCTTTCATTGTCTTTCTCAAGATTAATTCAATAAACTAAGTTACAAAAAGCCTTATTACCAAGTTTAGTACTTATAAAATAATAGCAAAAAATTAACAAAAAAGCCCTCACATAACAGTATCATTTTTATATCTTAAATTTTTAAACATTATCGTATTTTTTTAATAAATAAATTATATTAATCAATATAATTAATATATACGTTTATTTTATTTGACTCTTTCAAATAAATGCACTTAATTTAAGGTGCTTAAAATTTTTATTTGAAATGACGAAAGAAGACTCGAAACTAGAGAGGATAAAATACGCGCCATACAGAGAGCGTATTGTATCAGCAGAAGATGCTGCTCTCTTAATACATGATCAGGCAGTAGTAGGAGCTAGTGGCTTCACTAAAGCTGGAGATAGTAAATCTGTATTACCTGCATTTGCACTACGTGCAGCACAAGAAAATGTTGCAATTACCTTAATAACTGGTGCCTCATTAGGACAAACTACTGACGCTGACTTAGCAACTAACAATGCCTTAATCCGAAGAATGCCTTTCCAAGCAGATTCAGTATTAAGAAAGTCTATAAACAGTGGGCAAGTAAAATATATCGATCAACACTTAAGTGAAACAATCGAACAACTTCAAGAGAAACATATTCCTCAAGTAGATATCGCTATCATTGAGGCTACTTATATTAACGAAGAAGGATTTATCATTCCTACCACATCTATTGGTAACTCTGCTTACTTCGCTAGTGTAGCTAGAAAAATAATCATTGAAGTAAATACAGCTATTCCTTTAGAAATAGAAGGAGTACACGATAATAGTGTACCTATCAAACAACCACGTAGAGAAATCATCCCTATTCACACAGTAAAAGATAGAATAGGAGAAAACTTTATTCGTCTAAATCCAGATGACGTGATTGCAGTTGTTTACTCTAGTATAGAAGATACTCCTGCTCAATTACCAGAACCAGACGTTAAAACTTCTGCTATCTCTGGTCACTTACTTAAATTCTTCGAAGAAGAAGTTAGAAAAGGCAAATTAACTCACTCTCTTTTACCATTACAAGCAGGAATCGGAAAAGTAGCTAACGCTGTATTAACTGGTTTTATTGATGGCCCATTCCACGACTTAACGATGTATTCTGAAGTATTACAAGACAGTACTTTTGATTTAATTGACTCTGGAAAAATGACTTTTGCATCAGGATCTTCTATTACTGTTACTGAAGAGTGCTATGGAAAAATCATTAACAACTTTGGACAATATAAAGATAAACTAGTACTACGCCCACAGAACATTAGTAATGCTCCTGAGGTTATTCGTAGATTAGGTATTATCGCTATCAATACTGCTATCGAATTTGACATCTACGGAAACGTAAACTCTACTCATATCGGAGGTAGTAAAATGATGAATGGTATCGGTGGATCTGGAGACTTCGCTAGAAATGCTTATTTAAGTATTTTCGTTACACAGGCAGCATCTAAAGAAAACAATATTTCTCACGTACTTCCTATGGTATCTCACGTAGACCATACTGAGCATGATGTAGACATCCTAGTTACAGACCAAGGTCTAGCAGACTTAAGAGGGTTATCTCCTAGAGAACGTGCAGAGGTAATCATAGAGAACTGTGTACACCCAGAATACAAAGCAGAATTAAGAGATTACTACGAAAGAGCAAAAGAAAGAGGAGGACATACTCCACATGTATTAGAAGAAGCTTTCAAATTCCACATTCGCTTCCAAGAAAAAGGTTCAATGAAACCTTAATAATAAATAAAAACTCTACTCTCTTTTTAGTAGAGTTTTTTTTTGTTTTACTCTTAAAATATTATCTAAAAAATGCCCTATTTTACTATCTTAGCATAAAAATGTAGTACGATTTAAAATGGCAAATGTAAATATTATCGGAGTGCCTGAGCACTTCAACCTACCGTGGCAATTATGTATAGAAAATGGTGAATTCGAAGAACTTGGCATAAATTTAAAATGGACAGACATACCTGAAGGTACAGGTAAAATGTGTCAGATGCTAAGAGATAAAGAAACAGATCTCGCTGTTATACTTACTGAAGGAATTATAAAAGATATATCTGAAGGAAATCCAACAACTATCATACAAGAATATGTAGCCTCTCCTCTACAATGGGGAATACATGTAGCACATAATTCTCCATATCAAAAAATAGAAGACTTAGAAGGCAAACGAATTGCTATCAGTAGATATGGATCTGGTTCACACCTTATGGCAATTGTTCATGCAAAAAAGATGAGTTGGGATATTGATAATCTTGAGTTCGTTATCGTCAACACTTTAGATAATGCAGTAGAAGCACTAACTAAGGGTGAAGCAGATTATTTTATGTGGGAACATTTTATGACTAAACCAATAGTTGACCAAGGGATATTTAGAAGATTAGGCGACTGTCCTACTCCTTGGCCTTCTTTTGTATTAGTTGCGAACAATGAATTCCTAAATAAAAACAAAGGATTAATTGACAATCTACTGGAATGTATTAACGCTACTACAGAAGAGTTCAAAATGATTCCTTCTATTGACCGTACATTATCTAGTAAATATAATATCAATATAGATGATGTTAAAGAATGGCTAAGTATGACTAAATGGTCTCAAAGACAACTGTCAGAAAAACACTTTAATAAAACACAAGAACAATTAGTAGATTTAAATATAATCACTAATACTATTAAATACAGCGAAACCGTTTTATAATATAGTTTTGACCATAGACTACGATGAGTAATAATACAGAATTACCGGATAAAGTTTCTGAAAAAAGTTGGCTTAAGTACTTGAGAGTCCCAAAACCTTGGGACAATATCATCATACTTATACTTAACGTACTGATCACTATTCCTATTTTTATTATTATTCATCAAAATATAGATGACCCGAACTGGCCATACCAACTAGATCGTATCATTCTATTTTTATCTATTGTAGGTATATTACAGTTCTTACTTCAAAAGATGAAATTAGTCTTGAATATGCTGATTATCATTTATTTGATTGTTCTTATTGTAAATTCTTTCTTTGGTGGTTATGGTTATAATGCTGTTTTTGAAGACTATAAAGTTATGATCTATGCGATGGCAGAAGATCCTAAACCGCAAGATCTTATCATTTCTAAACTACTCCCTTTTCCTAATAAGAGTAAAATAATCCCAGCGATAGAATATGATAAACCTATAGTAAGGAATTATGCTTTAGCAACTACACGTAAACACTTTAGCAATATTCCAAATACTCAACATTATAGACAAATAGTACAATCTTTAGCTATTTTTAAAGAAGTACGTACGAAGTGGAATTATGTAAATGACCCTAAGGGAAGAGAATATATCGCTACAGCATCAGAATCATTACAGCATTTCTCAGGAGATTGTGATGACTATTCTGTATTAATGGCAGGACTTCTCAGAGCTATAGGCGCAACCCCAAGATTGATACATACTAAAGAACATATGTATCCTGAACTACTAATCCCAAATAAAGGAGATCTAGAACAGGTAATCTACCTTATTAAAGAAGTTCTTTTTAAAGAAGAAAGTAAAGGTAAAGAGATACATTATCACATAGACGAACGTGGTCAAATATGGTTAAACATGGATTACACCGCTAGATACCCTGGCGGACCGTTTATGTCAGAAGAAATATTAGGACAACTCACTTTTAATTAAATAAATATATGGAATTAGTTAATACAACACCCCTCATAGCAGGCTCAATATATGGCGCACTAGCTATTATATTTGGTGCCTTTGGAGCACATGCTCTAAAAAAACACATGACAGCTGAACGTTTAGAAAGCTTTGAAGTAGGCGTAAAATATCAAATGTACCACGCTATCCTATTACTAATCTTAGGATTAATGCCTGCACATATTCATATTACAAGAGCAGTTAATATCATCATCATTGGTGTATTCTTGTTCTCTTTCAGTATTTATGGATTAACCTTAAGTGCTACATTTAAGAAGAAAATAAAAATACTTGGCCCTATAACTCCTTTAGGAGGAGTGTGTTTAGTAATTGGTTGGATAATGCTGTTAATTCAATTCATAAAACTTTTATAGACTTTTTTAGGCTGATTTTAGCTTAATCTAGTTTTTTAAGTATATTTGTTCATATAATGCAATTATAACTTGTATTTCTAATACTAAAAAACAAAATCGATGAAAAAAATTTTAACAGTACTTGGAGCTGTAGCTGTACTAGCTTCATGTAACAAAGAAGCTACTGGTTATACAATCAATGGTGAAACTAAAGGTCTAACAGATGGAACTAAAGTATATATTGAGAAAATTGATATTGCAACTGGTAGTACAGTAGCTATTGACTCTACTGAAATTAAAGACAATGCATTCACCTTCAAAGGAGCTGCTGAAAGTCTAGACCAAAACTTCTTTTCATTTGGTAAAGAACCAGGAAAATTACCTTTCGTTTTAGAAAATGGTAAAATCGTTGTTCAATACGATAATGAAAAAGCAGAAAACAGTAGCGTAACAGGTACTAAAAACAATGATGAATATACAGCATTCACTAAAAAAGTTGACGAATTAGAGCGAGCTTTAGTCCAATACCAAGGTGATAACCAAGAGGCTTTTAAACAAGCTAACGAAGCTCAAGACCAAGCTAAAAAAGATGCTATTATCAATGGTTATATGGCATTAGCAGAAAAGTATGATGAGTATGTAGAAGATTACATTGATAATAACGCTAATTCATTAACTACTTTAGTCTATTTATCAAAAACAGTTGGTTCAGGACAATACATCAAAGAAGAATTAGTTGAAAAATTCAATAAATTTGATGAAACATTAAAGAACACTACTGTAGCAAAAGCTTTTAAAACAGCATTAGACGCTATTCCTGATGCTAAAGTAAAAATTGGTGACAAAGCTCCTGATTTCAGTGCTCCATCTCCAGAAGGAAAAGAAATTTCTTTAAAAGAAAGTTTAGGTAAATTAACTATTATTGATTTCTGGGCATCATGGTGTGGTCCTTGTAGAACAGAGAATCCTAATGTAGTAGCTCTATATGAAGAATACCACCCTAAAGGATTAAACATCATTGGTGTTTCTTTAGATAAGGATAAAGCAAAATGGATCGAAGCAATTGCTAAAGATAAATTAACTTGGAATCAAATCTCTAACTTAAAGTTCTGGGAAGAGCCAATCGCTCAAAATTATGAGGTACGTGCTATTCCAGCGACATACCTTTTAGATGAAAATGGTGTAGTAATCGCTAAAAACTTAAGAGGTAAAAAACTTAGAGCTAAAGTTCAAGAAATCTTAGACAAATAAATATCTACTTAAGATATAGAAAATAAAAGGGTTATAGAAGTTTCTATAACCCTTTTTTAATACTCTAATATCTCCGTTATAATCAGTAATATTTTATTATATTTAATCTTTACAAATTATATTAAAAATACATCCAATGAGAACACTACCTTTAGTAATTATAGCCTTTCTATTAATGAGTTTTACTATAAAAGATAAAGGTTTTCTAATAAAGGGAATAACAAAAAACATTTCTGAGGGAGAAATGATCTATTTAAAAGTTTTAAATCCTGAAACTAATAATTTTGACGCAATAGATTCTGTTCGTTTAAAAAACAACTCATTCGAATTTAAAGGTAACACAACTTACCCTACTTATGCACTATTAGAGTTATCTGAAAACGTTACGGAATTAGTAGTTTTAGAAAATGGTATTATTAATTTTCAATATGACTATAATGATGATCTAAGCACCTCTGCTATTGGTACAAAAAACAATAATGAATTAAATGCTTTTCACAATAATATAAAAAGAGTACAGAAAGAAGCTAATGCGTATAGAGATACGAATCAAGATATCTTAACACAAGCTATAAAAGATAATAACAGAGAAGTTCTTGAAAGGTTATCAAATGAATTTAAAGTCTATGTAAAAGACATTAATGACATTATCACAAATCAACTAACTCAACATAGCAATTCATTCACGTCTTCTGTAATTTTATTTCAGCGAATAGACAATAAAAATATAGATACTAATGAGGCTAAATTATATTATAATCAACTAGCTGATAATATTAAGCAATCTAATATAGGTATAGCTATTAAAAACCTATTAGACAATTCTGCTGCCAATACTTTAGTAAAAATTGGAGATAAAGCGTTAGACATCTCAGGTAAAGATCCTAATGGAGAAGTGATTTCACTATACGATAATCTTGGTAAAGTAACCATTATTCACTTCTGGGCTCCGTGGTGTCCTGCATGTCACGAAACACTGCCTACCATAAAATCTATTTATGAAAAGTATCATGATAAAGGCTTGAACATCTTTAGTATTGCCTTAGATGATAATAAAGAGGAATGGATAGAAAGCATACAAAAAGAAGGTCTTAATTGGCTTCATATCTATAATCTTTATGAAATTCAACTACAATATGGAGTTAAAAATATTCCAACAGTATTTGTTTTAGACGAGAATGGAACTGTAATAGATATTAACCACTTAGAAGTAGACTTTGACCAATTACTTACTAAATATTTAGGAAAATAATATCTGCGCTCATGTTCTAGTAATTATCCTAAACTGATTACTCTATAACTAAAAATATATTTTTTAAAAATATTGTAACAAATCGTAACATTAGACTACTTATAGGCATGAACAAACATTTGGAACAAGAATTCGTTGCTCTTTTGGATAAGAATCAAAACCTTATCCACAAAGTCTGTCGACTATATACAGTCGATGAAGCAGCTCATAAAGACTTGTTCCAAGAAATTTCTATTCAACTATGGCACGCTTACCCAAAGTTTAGAGGAGATTCTAAGTTCTCTACATGGGCTTATAGAGTAGCATTAAATACAGCCATCTCGTTATATCGTAAAAAAACAAGAGAACTAAGCACCATACCTTACGATAGTACATTTTGCAAATTTGAATATTCTGAATACAATTATCAAGAAGAAGAGCAATTAAAACTAATGTATAAAGCTCTTCAACAGCTAAACGATATTGAAAAAGCATTAGTATTCATGTATTTAGAAGATAAAAATTATGAAGAAATAGCAGAGACATTAGGTATTAGTGAAGTCAATGCTAGGGTAAAAATGAATAGAATAAAAAGCAAACTTAAAAAGATATTAAATCCCTAGAGGCAATAGAATATGAAGGAGTTAGATTTATTAAAAAAACACTGGAATAGCGACCAAAAATTCCCTAAGATCTCTACTGAAGAGATACAAAAGATGATACATAAGAAATCGTCTTCTATCGTCATGTGGATATTTATCATTAGTATAATTGAATTTATTGTATTAAATGGTTTTAGTTATTTATTCGGATCAGACGTAAATAGAAATGATATTGGCCCTATCTATGCTTTTATGATCAATAACTTAGATTGGTTATCATTAGGAATATCAGTGATATTTATTACTATTTTCTATTTAAATTATAAAAAAATATCTGTAGCTGATTCCACTAAATTATTAATGGAATCTATTCTAAAGACAAAAAAGACAGTTAACTATTATATCTATACTAACCTAATTATCTTCTTTATAGCTTTCATTATTATATTGATTGATATTCTGACACATGATGATAAGTTGACCTTACCTACGGCTTTAATTAGCGCAGTGATTGTTATTATTATATGTGGTGTATTTTTAGGATTACTATGGTTATACTACCGTCTAATCTATGGTTTATTAATCAAACGATTAATGAAAAACTATACGGAACTAGAGAAAATAGATTATGAATAAAAACATTTTCCTTTATTTTGCATAACTTAGACAAAATATTGGTTTTAAAGAATGACGATAACACAATTAATATATGTATTAGCAGTAGCAGAACATAAAAACTTCACACTTGCTGCAGAAAAAACTTTTGTTACACAGCCTACATTAAGTATGCAAATCCAAAAGTTAGAGGAAGAACTCGAGGTACAAATATTTGACCGAAGCACAAAACCTATTCAGCCTACGGCTATCGGTCAAGTTATTATTCAACAGGCAAAGAAAATTGTCAATGAATCAGATCGAATTAAAGATCTTATTGATCTAGAAAAAGGATTTATTGGGGGAGAGTTTAAACTAGGAATGATACCTACTATAGCCCCTACTCTACTTCCTATGTTCCTAAAAACATTTCTAAATAAGTACAATAAGGTCAACCTAATTATAGAAGAATATACAACTGAAGAGATTATTCAGAAACTTCGCAATGGATATCTGGATGCTGCTATAGTTGCTACTCCCTTAGAAGAGTCTGACATTAAAGAAAGAGTTCTATTCTACGAACCATTTGTAGGATATGTTCCTGCAAATTTTAGACAAGAAATGGGAGCAGAACTTCATCAAGGAGACCTAGATCTAAGAAAGTTACTTTTACTACAAGATGGACATTGTTTTAGAGATGGTATAATCAATATCTGTAACAGCAAATCTACTGCAGAAAGCAAAAACTTTAAATTACAAAGCGGAAGTTTTGAAACTTTAATAAATCTATCTAAAGAAGGTCTAGGTTACACACTATTACCATACCTACACACACTTTCTTTAAATCAAGATGACAAAAATAACTTAATACAGTTTGCTGATCCAAAGCCTGCTAGAGAGATTAGTTTAATCTATACAGACAACGAATTAAAGCTTCAAATTATTAATGCTTTATATGAGGTTATTTTAAGTATTATAAGAGGAGCAATAGCATTTCAAGACGTTAAAATTATTAGTCCGAAAAAGAATCAATAACTTTAACTTATATAAAATAAAAAAGGGAAGCAAATGCTTCCCTTTTTTGTGGCTTAATTAATTATTTTCTTCTTTTTCTTTCACTACAAGTCTAAATCCTTCTCCGTGAATGTTTAAGATTTCTACTGTTTCGTCTAATTTAAGATACTTTCTTAATTTAGCGATGTATACGTCCATACTACGAGAAGTGAAATAGTTGTCATCTCTCCAAATCTTAGTTAACGCTACTTCACGTGGCATTAAATCATTTTCATAAATTGCTAACATCTTTAACAATTCATTCTCTTTTGGAGATAATTTAATTGGCTCATCATTTTCAAAAGTTAAGAATCTCAACTTAGAATTTAAATGGAATTTACCAATTTGGAATTCGAACTTCGTATTATCTGTTTTAACTTCAGACGATTTTCTATGAATAATCGCTTTGATTTTCATTAATAATACTTCAGAATCGAATGGCTTGTTTAGGTAGTCATCAGCTCCTACTTTATAACCTTTCAATACATCTTCTTTCATTGACTTCGCTGTAAGGAAAATGATAGGCACCTCTTTATTTTTATCACGGATCTCCTTGGCTAGAGTAAATCCATCTTTATAAGGCATCATAACATCTAGGATACATAAATCAAAAGTATCTCTTTTGAATTTTTCGAATCCTTCCATTCCATTCTTAGCTAAAGTAACTTCGAAATCATTGATGGCTAAATAATCTTTTAAGATTGCACCGAAATTCGGATCATCTTCTACTAATAAAATCTTTTTGTTGTTTGTTGTTTCCATGTTATATTTAATTTATTAATGGCATTTTTATAATAAAGGTACTTCCTTTTCCTTTTTCACTCTCAACATAAACTTGAGAATTGTGTACCTCTACAATTTGTTGAACATATGCTAGTCCTAGACCATGACCTTTTACGTTGTGTAAATCACCTGTGTGCTCTCTGTAAAACTTGTCGAAGATTCTCTTCTGAGCCTGTTTACTCATTCCTACACCGTGATCCTGAATTTTGATTAAGATAAAATCTTTTACATTTTCAGTATACACATCTATAATTGGCACATCCTTAGAGTACTTGATAGCATTATCTAAAATATTTACTATCACACTAGTAAAGTGAAAATCATTTCCTAACACATCACTTCTACGAGCATCTAAGTTCAAGTTTATTTCTCCTCCTCTATCCTGAATAATTAATCCTACGTGATCTACAGCATTTTCTATCACTTCATGGACATCCATTGCTTCTTTGTCTACATTAAACTCACGTCGTTCTAATTTTGAGATTTGAAGAACATTTTCAACTTGCGCATGCATTCTTTTATTCTCGTCTCGAATCATTTTCAAATAACGATCAACTTTTTCTGGATCATTTATAACCTTTGGGTTTTTAATTGCATCTAAAGCTAAATTAATTGTAGCTATAGGCGTTTTAAACTCATGAGTCATATTGTTAATGAAATCTGTCTTAATCTCAGATATTTGCTTTTGTTTAATCAATTGATTAATCGCATTCAAATATGCTGCGATAATAACCATCGTAAACAAAATTGACAATAGTGTTATCCCTATTAACGAAGAGAATAAATACTTACTCTTTTCTGGAAAAGTAATATACAGTTGGTATTTACTTCTATTCTCATTATCTGTGAAGATTGGCACTCCATAAGTAGAACCTTCTTCATAAATAAAATCTTCTGACTTAATCTTGGTTGATAACCCTTTGTTATAAATACCAAATTCAAACTTAGCATTAACCCCATATTGTTTAAGCTCTTTCTCTAAGAGCTCTCTCAATTTAGCTTTAGAAATCCTTTCATCTATACTTCTTAGAGCAACAATATCCTTAAAGTAAATATCAAATTGTGCTTTATCTAAAATATCTAGATTACCAGATTGTTCTATAACCTCGTCAGGATAATTTTGCTTAAGACTACTCCTATCTAAATCATCTCCTTTATAAATCTCTGTTTTTCGTTTTGAAACGAAATTCTTGACTTTTAAACTATCTGCTTTCTTATCAAAGAACGAACTCTTTATATTATAATCTTCTAAGACTAAAATATTCGAGTATACTATTTGTTCATTAGTAGTAGGATTTCGTTCTACTATGTAATATTGTTTCAACTCACTTTGTTTAGGTGGCGTTCCTATACTATCTTTAAGTTGATTATACATTCTATAAAACTCCGTAGCTTCATTTTGTTGTAGTCCACTACCTACATTTCCTAATACTTGTTGTACATGATACTTAAACTGCTCTTCATTATTTCTATAAGAGCTAACTATCCAATACATTTGAACAATGATTATTCCTATAAGAGAAAAACTCATTATCCCTACTAAAAGTCGAAATTTGACCTTACTCATTATTTTTTCAAAATTAACATTAAAAAAAATACTCTACACGGCGATTAACATAAAATTAACGATGGTAATTGTTTAAATTTTGATTATTATATCATTAATTATCATTTTCACCTCTTTTTTTACCAAATCTTTATTAATATTAGTAATAACATAATCACTAAAGGGTATTTTGTCAGAATCTTTCAATTGGTTCCTCATAATACTTTCAACGTTATCTAAAGATACTCCATCCCTTGCCATTACACGGGCTAAGCGTACTTCCTCAGGAGCTGTAACTAAGATAACTAAATCACATTGTTTATTCAAATTATTTTCAAAAAGAACTGCACTCTCCTTAATTACAAACGGAAAAGCGTCATTTTCCTCCTTCCAACGCTCAAAATCCTTCTTAACCTCTGGGTGTACAATTTGATTTAATTGATTTAGTAATTCTTTATTATCAAAAACAATTTCTCTTATTTTTTTGCGATCTAACACCTCTCCTATCTTAACGTTTTCTTTAAAGATAGATTGTACTGCTTCCACTACATCAGCCCGATCCATAATCTGTTTAGCTCTTTCATCTGCTATATAAATAGGAATCCCCTCTTCTGCAAACATATTAGCTACAGTGGTCTTTCCACTGCCTATTCCTCCAGTTAGTCCAACTATAAGTGCCATACCTTATATATTATTTAAAAAACATTTCTGGCATTCCGACTTCTGCTTCTTGTCTTTTTACAAATAAAATATAACTAGATTTCACAAAGCCTATACCGTAGCCGTAAAATTGTATAAAAATTGCCACAAGTGCTAATAAACTTATCTTAAAATTCTTCTCTTTTATTAAACAACCTAAAAAAACAAACATAAAATAAAAGATATAACATAAAATAAAAACAAATGTATAATATGTCATTATAATACTTAACAATAAGCCTGCCATAAATAAAGCTGGAAACCAATATGTTATCTTTGACGTTTCAGGATAACGTTGATTTAATATCGGACGTGCCTTTCCAAACTTATTGACCTGAATAAAAAATTTATTCCAATCAATTCTCCTTTTGTGATAAACATAGGCCTTACTAAACAACTGAGTATCGAATCCTAACTTCCATAACCTAATTGTCAAATCAGGGTCTTCTCCAGGGTGTATTTTACCAAAACCACCACTAGCTAAAAAAGCTTTTTTTGAAATTCCCATATTAAAACTTCTTGGCTGAAACTTTCCTATACGTTCACTAGCTCCTCTTATTCCACCTGTAGTTAGAACAGAGGTCATAGAATAATTTATTGCTTTCTGTACATCGCTAAAACTCGCTAACGCCGCATCGGGTCCTCCAAAACAGTCCACATACTCTTCCTTGAGATACTGATCCACTGTAGTTAAATACTCTTGTGGAATAATACAATCGGAGTCTAATACAATAAAGTACTCTCCCTTTGCTCGTTCCATGCCATAATTGCGCGAAGCCCCTGGCCCAGAATTCGCTTTATAATAATAAGATATCTCTAGTCTATCCTCATACTTACTAACAACAGCACGCGAATCTTCTTTAGACCCATCCTCTACAATTACCACTTCAAAAGCCTCCTTATATGTTTGCTTTGTCAAACTCTCCAATAACTCATCCACCTCGTCTGGTCGATTGTAAACAGGAATAATGAACGAAAAATACATTTATAATTTTTTATAATACAATCACAAAAATATCGTTAACTATTGTAATACGGAAATTCATTCCTATATTTATCAATACTATTTTAATCTAAAATCTCTTTTTATTATAATTAATAATATTTTTAGAGATACTAAAACAACTACAATGAACAAAATTCATATATTATGGGTGGATGATGAAGTGGATTTATTAAAACCTCATATCCTATTTTTAGAAAAAAAAGACTATATCGTAACTACTTGTACTAATGGACAAGATGCTATAGATTTATTTAAAGAGAACCAATACGACATTGTTTTCTTAGATGAGAATATGCCTGGACTTTCTGGTCTTGAGACTTTAAATGAAATTAAAACCATCAAAAGCAATACTCCGATTATCATGATTACTAAAAGTGAAGAAGAGTATATCATGGAAGAAGCAATTGGTGCTAAAATATCTGATTACTTAATCAAACCTGTTAATCCTAACCAAATCCTACTTTCACTAAAGAAAAACCTAGATGACTCTCGTCTAATCTCCGAGAAATCTTCTCTTAGTTACCAAAAAGAATTTAGAAACATATCAATGGATCTAATGCAAGCTAGAGATTATGAAGATTGGATCTCTATTTATAGAAAATTGCTTTATTGGGAACAGAAGTTAGAAAACATTGAAGATCAAAACCTATTCAATATACTAGACTCTCAGAAAACTGAAGCTAATAGTTTGTTTGGCAAATTCGTAGAAAAAAATTATGAGAGCTGGATTAATGATCCTGAAGACAGTCCTGTTTTCTCTCATCAAATATTCAGAAAATGGGTTGCTCCTGAATTAAAGAAAGAAGATTCTAAATTACTTTTTATTGTTATTGACAACTTAAGGTATGATCAATGGAGAGCATTCGAAGCAATCGTAACAAATCACTATAAAGTAGAGAGCGAGAACAGCTTCTTCTCTATTTTACCTACTGCTACACAGTATGCTAGAAATGCTATATTTTCAGGAATGACACCTCTAGAAATGTCTGAACAACTTCCACAATATTGGAAGAATGATACGGATGAAGGAGGAAAGAATTTGTTTGAGAATGAATTCCTACAACATCAATTACAAAGATTGAGATTAAATATTAAGAATGAATACCACAAAATCACCAATCTAAAAGAAGGAAGAAAATTAGCTGATAATTTCAAGGCTTTAAAAGACAATAAACTAATCACAATAGTATACAATTTTGTGGACATGCTATCTCATGCTAAAACTGAAATGGAAGTAATTAAAGAATTAGCTTCTAACGATAAAGCATACCGTTCACTTACTGTTAGTTGGTTCAGAAACTCTCCTTTGTTTGAAATAATTCAACAAGCACAGGCACTTGGATATAAGTTAATCATTACAACAGATCATGGTACAATTAACTGTAAAAATCCTTCTAAAGTTATTGGAGACAAAAACACTAGTTTAAACCTTAGATATAAAACAGGTAAGAGCTTGACCTTTGAGGCTAAAGATGTCTATCATGTTAAAGATCCAAAAAAAGTTCAATTACCTAACATTAATGTAAGTAGTTCATTTATTTTTGCAAAGAATGATTTCTTCTTAGCATATCAGAATAATTTCAATTATTATGCAGCTTATTTTAGAAACACTTACCAGCATGGAGGTATTTCTTTAGAAGAAATGATCGTTCCATTTATAGTATTAAATCCAAAAGTATAACAATGACTGAGATAGTTTTTTCTTTAAATCAAATTCAAGAAGTAGCTACTGATATATTAAGTAAGTTAAAACATCGCATCGTATTATTTGATGCACAAATGGGGGCAGGAAAAACCACACTTATTAAAGAAATAAGCAAACAGCTAGGTGTAGAAGACATGACGAGTAGTCCTACTTTTTCTATTGTGAATGAGTATCATTCTACAACTTCTAAAGACAGAGTATATCACTTTGACTTATATCGTTTAAACTCAGAAGAAGAAGCTTATGATATGGGGATGGACGAATATTTAGACTCTAATCATTGGTGCTTTATTGAATGGCCAGAAAAGACTCCTCATATTATTCCTGACGAACATGCTACAATAGAAATTTCTATTTTAGAAAATGGTGATAGAAAACTGATTTTGAATAATAATTAATAAACAGAAACAGAATGGCAACCTTAACTCCTTTTTCAATGAAAGACTTAATTCCGCAAGAGGAATGTCTAATGGTAGAGCGCAAGAAAAGTGAACTTTTTATAGGAGTTCCTAAAGAAAATACCCTGATAGAGAAAAGAATCTGTATCACTCCAGAAGCAGTACAGACTTTAAGCACCTATGGGCATCGTGTGCTTATTGAAAAAGGAGCAGGAGAAGCCGCTAACTATTCTGATTTAGATTATAGCAAAGCAGGAGCCGAACTTACTAGTGATACAAAGAAAATTTTTAGTTGTCCTGTCATTGTTAAAGTTGCTCCACCTACTCTAGAAGAAGTAAAACTAATGGCACCATACACAGTTGTCTGGTCAACTATTCAATTAAAAACATTAACTAGACAGTATTTCGAGACCCTTTCTAAGAAAAAGATATCTGCTATTGGCTTTGATTTTATTCATGACGAGAACGGAACCTATCCTGCTGTTAGTGCTTTAAGTGAAATAGCAGGTACTGCGTCTATCTTGATAGCTTCTGAACTGATGACCACAACTAATAATGGTAAAGGATTATTATTTGGGAATATCGCTGGGGTAGTTCCTACTGAGGTAGTTATACTCGGAGCAGGACTAGTAGCCGAAAACGCCGCTCGCACTGCTATAGGAATGGGAGCAAATGTAAGAGTATTTGACAATTCTATACAGAAGCTGCGCAGACTTCAGAACAACCTATCGCAACGAATTTCTACTTCTACGATCCAAGAAAAAATATTACACAAAGCTCTTATGAGATGTGATGTTGCTATCGGTGCAATACGAGGTAAGAATCGAGCACCTATAGTAGTAAGTGAGTCTATGGTAGATAATATGAAAAATGGTGCTGTAATTATAGATGTATCTATTGATACAGGAGGGTGTTTCGAAACATCCGAATTAACTACCCATGATCACCCTACCATCATAAAAGGCGGTGTGATACACTATGGAGTACCAAATATCACTTCTAGATATAGTAGAACAGCATCCATGGCCCTTAGCAATATTATCACACCTTTATTATTAGAATACACAGATTGTGGTGATTTAGACGGTACTGTTAACTGTGAAAGCGTCATTAAATCTGGCATATATAGTTATAAAGGATTAGTTACCAATCGAAATGTTGCGGAATGGTTTAACCTTGATTATAAAGACATTCACCTTTTCGCCTTTTAAATATTTTATAAATCTTTAGTTTTACTGTATTGAATTGCTACTTTTGTGTAAATTTTTTAAGAAATGAAGTTTACACAGCGTTTAGCATACTATTTATTTGGGTTACTTATAGGAGGAATGTTCTTATTTTATTTCTTCGGTGAGAAGAAAACAGAATTTTGTTATTTACCTAATTGTAGGGTTTTAAAAGATTTGAGAAGTAAACCAGTTACTTATTCAAAGACAGTAGAAGCTAAGTTTAAAGAAGGTTGGGTATCTAACGATGACATCCGTAAATCTCTACAATATGGAGATGTGAACTTTTCAGAAAGTAATATTGACTTTGAGAAAGGTAAACTTTATGTCATTATAGGCAGAAATGAACAAAATGAAAATATATTAATCAAAGTCATAAACTATACAGATAAGATTGTACTTTACGATATTGAAAAAATGTAAAATATTTCACATTAGGCATTGCATTATTTAAAAACATCTTTATATTTGCAATCCTATTTCGGGCGATTAGCTCAGTTGGTTCAGAGCACCTCGTTTACACCGAGGGGGTCGGGGGTTCGAATCCCTCATCGCCCACTTTATAAGCTTCACTTTTAGTGAGGCTTTTTTTATACCATCTCCTACTCTTTATATTACATTCCAAGATTCATCTTTCTAAACTAAGTACGCAGAAAATCTATTTCTCCACAGCGTCTATTCATAAACCAAGAGTCGTTTTGTTCTGACCTTCTAGGGGATTGCTTGAGGGTTTCTTGCACCTTTCTTCGACAAAAAGGCTCTCTAGGCAAGAAAACCTCAAGGAATCTCCAAGGAATCCGCAAGGAACTGCAAGCTAAGCGCTCTTCTTTTATTCATAAGTGGCAAAAGCAAAACTCATACATTCATTTAAAAATTTTAACTCCTGTTGCTACTTTAATCTACTCGCACATATTGATATTGCTCTAATACAGTTCCATCACACAATAATGTTTAGAATCTTTTAATCGAACTATCGTTAAAACTTAATTATTCTGAGTACTTTACTTCAAAAAAAATATTTTTTGTACATTTGATATAAATAAAAAGCATTTATCATGAAAAAGATTTTATTATTAGCTGCTGTTGTAGGTTTATCATTTACCTCTTGCAAAAAAGATGGAGAATCAGGAACTACAGCTCCTGCAGTAGAGCCAACAGAACAAACTACAACTCCTACTGAGTCTACCGAAGCAACACCTAAAGAAGAATTAGGTAACGTAACTTATACGATCGCTTCTAAACTAGTAGATTGTACAGGTGTAGCACCAATGAAATGTATGCAGTACAAAGAAGAAGGTTCTGACGAATGGTTAAATATGTATGGAGGAATCGAAGGATTTAACTATGAAGAAGGATATGAATATGTAATCGAAGTAAAACGTGAAAAAATAGAAAACCCACCAGCTGATGCATCTTCTATCAAATACATTCTAGTAAAAGAAATTTCTAAAACTAAAAAATAATATCTAGCGAGCTTAGGCTCGCTTTTTTATTCTTTTAACCTAAGTACAATCTTAGCTTCCGCTAAAATCTATAGCAATTCCCCTTAAATATTTACTCTTAATTGTCCGAAGGGCTTCTAATTCGTATCTTAGCCGTGTATTTATTTGAATAATATGTCTAAGAATCTACTTGATACACCTATAGAATACCTTAAAGGAGTTGGTCCACAGCGCGCTGACTTATTTAAACGCGAACTAGGTATATTCACCTATAGAGATTTACTACACCTATACCCAAACAGATATATCGACAGAACACAGTATTATAAAATAAATGAACTTTATAATAACAATAGTGAAGTTCAGATAGTCGGTAAAATTATCCATATCAAAACTGTAGAACAAAAACGAGGAAAGCGCCTTGTCGCAACCTTTACAGATGGTACAGGACAAATAGAATTAGTTTGGTTTCAAGGATACAAATGGATACAAGAAAATTTAAAACTAAATACTCCTTATGTGGCATTTGGAAAGCTTAATAGCTTTAACAATACCTTCTCTATGCCGCACCCTGAACTAGATTTATTAGAAGAACATCAGAAAAACATTGCTAACGCAATGCAAGCTGTCTATCCTTCTACTGAAAAATTCGGAGCAAGAATATCTAATAAGTCTATCATCAAGATGATGATGCAACTTGTCAAAGAGACACATCCTCTCTTTATAGATACCTTATCTGATGAATTCAAGAGAAAGCTCAACTTGATTTCGATGCAAGAAGCCTTAATTAATATCCACTTTCCTAAAAATATGGATATGTTGAATAAGGCTCAATTTAGACTAAAGTTTGAAGAATTATTCTATGTTCAATTACAGTTATTGATTAAAAACATAGCACGAAAAGACAAAATTAAAGGATACCCTTTTGAGAAAGTAGGCGATTACTTTAATACTTTTTATAGCAAACACCTCCCCTTCCCTCTTACTGGAGCTCAAAAACGAGTTTTGAAAGAAATCAGGAATGATGTAGGTGCTCCAGCGCAAATGAATCGTCTCTTACAAGGAGATGTGGGATCTGGAAAAACAATAGTTGCTTTTATGAGTTGTCTTCTAGCATTAGGCAACGGATTCCAAGCGTGTATCGTAGCTCCTACAGAAATTTTAGCAACCCAACATTATGTCGGGATTAAAGAACTAGGAGAACCTTTAGGGCTAAAGATAAAATTACTTACAGGATCTACTAAAACGGCTGAGAGACGTGTATTGCACGAAGAATTAGCTTCTGGAGAGCTACATATACTTATCGGTACACACGCCTTATTTGAAGATAAAGTTATCTTTAAGAATCTAGGTTTGGCTATCATTGATGAACAACACCGATTCGGAGTAGAACAGCGATCTAAACTATGGCACAAAAATGAATTACCTCCCCACGTGTTGGTCATGACTGCTACACCGATACCTCGTACATTAGCTATGAGTTTATATGGAGACTTAGATATTTCTGTTATTGATGAACTTCCACCAGGGCGTAAACCAATACAAACTAATCATTACTTCGAAGGTAAACGCTTAGCTGTATGGCATTTCTTAAAAACAGAAATTGCCAAAGGAAGGCAAGTTTATATCGTATACCCCTTAATAGATGAAAGCGAAACATTAGACTATAAAAACCTAATGGAAGGATATGAAGCCATATCACGAGACTTCCCTTTACCAGAATACAGTGTCAGCATTGTTCATGGACAGATGACTCCTGCAGAAAAGGATAGAGAGATGGACAGGTTCATTAAAGGAGAGACAAATATTATGGTAGCCACTACTGTGATTGAGGTTGGAGTGAATGTGCCTAATGCATCCGTTATGATTATCGAAAGTGCAGAGCGCTTTGGATTATCACAACTACATCAGCTTAGAGGACGTGTAGGTCGTGGAGCAGAACAAAGTTATTGTATCCTAATGACAGGAGATAAGCTAAGTAATGACTCTAAAATCAGAATGGAAACGATGTGTCGTACTAATGATGGTTTCGAGATTTCAGAAGTTGATCTCAAACTGAGAGGACCAGGTGATATTATGGGAACTCAACAGAGTGGTACCCTTCCTTTAAAGATAGCTGATATTGTCAAGGATAAAGAGATTATGCTTTATGCAAGACATCATGCTGTACAGCTGTTAAAAGAAGACCCTACACTAGAAGAACCTGAAAACCAAAGAATCAAAAATAAATTAAACATTCTAAATAGTAAAACCAATATCTGGAACTATATAAGCTAAAACACACAACACTTATGAAATTAGTTTTCGCATCAAACAACAAAAACAAGATTAAAGAAATTAGAAATCAATTACCTGATACAATTGAAATCTTAAGTTTAGAAGATATTGGATGTAATATCGACATTCCTGAGACAGCAGATACTATAGAAGGTAATGCTAAACTAAAAGCTGATTTTGTCAAAAGACATTATGGATATGACTGTTTTGCTGATGATTCAGGATTAGAAGTAGATGCTTTAAACGGTGCACCAGGAGTATACTCAGCTCGTTATGCAGGAGAACAAAAAAATGACAATGACAATATAGACAAATTGCTTCAAGTACTTCAAAAAGAAGAGAACAGAAAAGCTAACTTTAAAACAGTAATTTGCCTAAATCTACATACAGAAACGTATTACTTTACTGGTATTATAGATGGTCAACTATTAAGAGAGAGACAAGGTACAGAAGGATTCGGTTATGATCCAATCTTCGTAGCAGATGGAATGAACCAATCTTTTGCTGAAATCGATATCAATGCAAAAAACGCTATTAGCCATAGAGGAAAAGCAGTTCGTCAGTTAGTTGACTTTTTATCAAAAAAATCATAGTAGCAGGAGAATAAAATTTATCTAAATATGCTCTTTATGGTTTATACACCATTTCAGAGCATATTTTTAGTTACTCCCCTATCCTTCATTAGAATCTTTGATATTTCTCTTATTTCTCAAAACATAAATACTTACTTTTCTTATCTACTACTCCCCACTTTTTTGCATATCTTGAACTTTTCGGCATACTTTTCGCTATGTCTGAATGACTTATTAAGAATAAAGTGAATTAAATACCATAAAACTAGACTGAGGCTGTCTCGGTATATGTTAAATAAAAGAAAGATATATAAAGTGTATAAAAAGTACTTATCATTACACAACACACATGATATAGACACTTTTAAGCAAAATAAAAATTATATAAAGGAAGATATTTCATTACATTATCTTTAAAAAAAACGCTCAAAACAAGCGTTTAAATTATTTTCGAATAATAAACCTGCAATAACTACAATTATAATTTGAATAGTAGTATATTTGCGGCTATTTTAATATTTATATGAACAATTTCGAACAATTAGGATTAAATGAATCTCTTTTATCTGCGATCAAGGATATGGGATTTGAAAATCCATCAGAGATCCAGCAAAAGGCGATTCCATTACTATTAGAGAAAGATACCGACATTGTTGCGTTAGCCCAAACGGGGACTGGGAAAACCGCAGCTTTTGGTTTTCCTTTGATTCAGAAGATAGACGTTTCTAATAAGAATACACAAGGTCTTATCTTATCGCCGACTAGAGAGTTATGTTTGCAAATCGCAAACGAAATCAAACAGTACTCGAAGTATGTAAAAGGACTTCATTCAGTAGCTGTTTATGGAGGGGCTAGCATTACAGAACAGGCTAAAGACGTAAAACGTGGAGCACAAATTATCGTCGCTACTCCTGGTAGAATGCAAGATATGATTAACCGTGGTATGGTTAACATTAAAAACATTAATTACTGTATCCTAGATGAAGCAGATGAAATGCTTAACATGGGATTCTATGAGGATATCACGTCTATTTTAGCGGATACCCCAAAAGAAAAAAACACATGGTTATTCTCTGCTACTATGCCGCAAGAGGTTGCGCGCATCGCAAGAGAATTCATGAAAACTCCAGAAGAAATTACTGTAGGTCATAAAAACCAAGGTAATACTAATGTAAGTCATGAATTTTATTTAGTATCTGCTAGAGATCGCTACCCAGCGCTTAAACGTTTAGCAGATGCCAATCCAGATATTTTCTCTGTAGTGTTCTGTAGAACAAAGAGAGATACGCAATCTATTGCTGAAAAACTTATCGAGGATGGATACAACGCTGCTGCATTACACGGAGACTTATCTCAAGCTCAACGTGACGCAGTAATGAAGTCATTCCGTGGTAAACAGATACAAATGCTTGTAGCTACTGATGTTGCTGCTCGTGGTATCGACGTAGATGACATTACTCACGTAGTAAACTACCAATTACCTGACGAAATCGAAACGTATACTCACCGTAGTGGACGTACAGGACGTGCTGGTAAATCTGGTACTTCTATGGTTATCGTAACGAAAAGTGAATTAAGAAAAATTCAACAAATCGAAAGAATCATCAAAACTAAATTTGAAGAGAAACCAGTTCCATCTGGAATTGAGATTTGTGAAATTCAATTATTCCACTTAGCCAATAGAATTAAAGAAGTAGAAGTTAACACAGAAATTGAAGCTTATTTACCTGCAATTACTGAGTTATTAAAAGACTTCGACAAAGAAGAAATCATTAAAAAAGTAGTTTCTGTTGAGTTTAATAGATTCTTAGAATACTACCAAAAAGCTTCTAACAGCTTATCTAGTGTATCTGCTGGAAGAAACAATTCTAAAGAAGTTCCTACAGATGGAGCAGTACGTTTCTTCGTTAACTTAGGTGCTAAAGATAACCTAGACTGGATGACGTTAAAAGATTTCTTACGTGATACTTTAGAGTTAGGTCGTGATGACTTATTCAAAGTTGATGTAAAAGATGGTTTCTCATTCTTCAATACTGAAGCTGAACACGCTGAAAAAGTAATGGAAACATTAAACGGTCTTGAATACCAAGGACGCCGTGTGAATGTTGAAATCTCTAACAATGATGGTGGTAGAAACGGTGGACGCCGTGACCATAACAACCGTAAAGGAGGATTCAGAGGTGGAGAAAGAAGATCTGAAGGTGGATTTAGAGGTGGTGAAAGAAGATCATCTAATAGATCATCTGAAGGAGGATTCAGAGGCGGAGAGAGAAGATCGGATAGATCATCATCTGAAGGACGTGGAGAAAGAAGATCAGACAGATCATCAGAAAGAGCTCCTCGTAACGAACGCGGATCTAGAAGAAGTAGCGAAGGAGATTCATCTAGAAGAACTAGAAGAAACTAATTTGTTAATTTTTTTAAAATAGCATACAAAACTGTAAAATATCTTTTACTTTTAGGCAATCTTAAAAAGTATGAGAAATTTTACAGTTTTTTTATTTATAATACTTTCTGTTTTAACTGTAGCGGCTCAAGATCGCACTAGTGTTAAAGGAACTATTTTAAATGACAAATCATTTTTGCCAGTAGATGATGTGAATGTCATCAATATTAGCCAAGTCAAAGGTACAATCAGTAAGAGAGATGGTTCTTTCACAGTAGAAGCCAATCTTAATGATTCTATACACCTATCCTACCCTGGCTATATCCCTATTAAACTTAAAGTAACCAACGATTGGTTAAACAACGAGAATCTAAAGATTTACTTTACAGAAAACACAATAGAATTAGACGAAATTCTTATTAAGAAATTTGACTTAACTGGATACTTAGAGGTTGATACCAAACTAATTGAATTAAATGAAAAAATGCAGTTTGATTTCTATAGACAAAATAAAACTCCTTATTATGGTACGGCTATGGGTACTTTCTTTAGCCCTGTTGATGCTGTGTACAACCTATTTAAAGGAAAAGATAAAAAACTTAAGAAAATCGAAGCTATTAAAGAAGATCAGAATATGATTGCTTTAATGCAGACCAGATATGATAGAGAGATTGTTTGTGGTTTATTAGAAATCACAAGAGAGGATATCGTAAAGTCTCTTCAAAACTGTAATTACACTGATAAATTTATCTATACCGCTACAGACTTCCAGATTTATCAAGCATTAAATGATTGCTATGATAATTCTAAGCTATTAGCTTCAAAAAAGAAAAATGCATCCAATTAAGGGATGTATTTTTTTTGCTCTTTTTTCACGAATTGTAAATATGATAAAATAGAAATAAAACCTATTTTTGTACAAATAACAACACATCACTAATTAAAAACTACTTCACAGAAAATGAATATCATTTTAAAAGCTGCAAAAGTAATCGATCCTACTAGCCCATTTCACAACCAGACAGTTGACATTCAAGTCGAAAATGGCCTTATTACTAAAATCGCTAATCAAATAGAAAATGACCAATTCGAACAAATCAAGTATGATAACCTACACGTTTCTCAAGGTTGGTTTGACAGTTCTGTTTGTTTAGGAGAGCCAGGATTCGAAGAAAGAGAGAATATCGCTCACGGTTTAGAAGTAGCTGCTAAAAGTGGATTTACACAGATTGCAGTTGAACCTAACACCCACCCTATCACTGATTCACAAAGTATAGTAAGTTTTATTAAACAAAAAGCTTTTGGACAGACCACAGAGGTATTCCCTATTGGAGCACTTACAGTAAAATCAGAAGGAACAGACCTAGCAGAGTTATTTGACATGAAAAATGCAGGAGCTATTGCTTTTGGTGATTACAAAAAACCTATTCAAAACGCCAATGTACTAAAAATTGCTCTGCAATATGTGCAAGACTTTGACGGGCTAATTATCGCCTTTTCACAAGATAATAGCATAAAAGGTAAAGGAGTAGCTAATGAAGGCGTAGAAAGCACTAAACTAGGCTTAAAAGGAATCCCTACACTGGCAGAAGAGTTACAAATAGCACGTAATCTATTTTTATTAGAATATACTGGAGGAAAAGTACACTTCCCTACAATATCAACTGCAAAATCTGTAGAGTTAATCAAAGAAGCAAAATCAAAAGGGTTAAACGTTACTTGTAGTACTGCTGTTCATTTATTAACTATGACAGATGAAAAACTAGCAGACTTCGATACTCGTTTTAAAGTATATCCTCCACTAAGAGACGAAGCTACTAGACAAGCTTTGATCAATGGAGTACTAGATGGAACTATTGACTGTATCACTTCAGAGCACAACCCGCTAGACATTGAACACAAAAAACTAGAATTCAACAGTGCTTCTAATGGAACTATTGGTTTAGAATCAGCATTTGCTGCACTGAATACAGTACTACCTTTAGAAGTTATAGTAGATAAGCTGACTAGTGCTAGAACTATCTTCAAAATAGACACACCATCTATCAAAGAAGGTAATAAAGTAAATATCACTTTATTTAATCCTTCAAAAGAATACAGTTTTACAAAAGAAAACATCTTGTCAAAATCTAAAAACTCTGCTTTCTTAAACCATCCAATGAATGGTGAAGTATACGGAGTAGTAAACGGAGACAAAAAAACTCTAAAATAAATTAATCAATATACATAATGCTGAAGACTTTTAACGAAAAGGAAATTGAAACAGGTAGAACAATGGCAGCTATTGCCCATATTTTTATCTTAGGAACTTTAATCGCAATATTTATGAACCTTGAACCAAAGAATAGATTCTCTGGTTTTTATATTAAGCAAGCATTTGGTCTAACCTTATTCTTTCTTGCCCTAGGTTCAATGGCAAGTAACTTTGATACTTGGCTTATTTCTGCTCCTTTCTATTTTTGTTTTATTTCTCTTTGGACATATAGCTTTATTGGTGCTGTAACAGGTGAAATTAAGCCATTACCAAAAATTGGCGTATATTTCCAAAAATGGTTTGACAAATTATCAGCTTAATTATGGATACATCACTTTCAATTTCATACTTAATTCAAGAGCCTAAAGTAATAAAGGACAAAAACCCAGTAATTATCTTATTACATGGATATGGTAGCAATGAAGAAGACTTATTCTCTTTCGCTCCTGAATTACCAGATGACTACTATGTAATATCTACACGCGCACCATACACAGTACCTCCTTACGGATATGCTTGGTACGCTATTACCTTTGATGCAGATGCTAACAAATTCTCAGATGATAACCAAGCGATTGAATCTAGAGATTTAATTGTACGTTTTATTGACGAGCTTGTAGCAAAATACCCTATCGATGCAAACAATGTTAACTTAGTCGGGTTTAGCCAAGGAGCTATACTTAGCTATGCTATCGCTTTATCTTATCCTGAAAAGGTAAATAAAGTAGTTGCTTTAAGTGGTTACTTCAATGAAAATATCATTGCAAAAAACTATAAAGAAAACAACTTAAGTAAATTGAGGTTATTTGCCTCTCATGGAACAGTTGACCAGGTTATACCTATTGATTGGGCAAGAAGAACACCTACGATTCTTACAAGTTTAGCTGTCAAGCACACTTATAAAGAATACCCTGTAGGACATGGAGTACATCCACTAAACTTCAGAGATTTCAAAGAATTCCTTTTAGAAGAGTAATAAAAAAAAGTAAGGCTAGTGTTATACACTAGCCTTACTTTTTTATACATAACTTGATTATGTTTTATTCTTCATGAACATCTTCCTCTACTGGTTGGTCAGAGTTAATGATTTTTAATTCTATAGTCTTTGCCGCTGTAAAGGCAGTCTCTCCTTTGTGCTTTAAAACCATCCCTTCATTAGATAATTCCCAACCATCGTTGATATAAGCACTCTTATCTTTAGTAAGTTCTAGAACAATCCCCTTTTTATGATTTGGTAAGAATATTTCTGCTTTCTTCTTATCCTTAGCATAAGTAACAAAACAGCTAACGCTATTATCCTCTAAAGCATTATCCTCTGTTGTATCCTCTTCTAACCCTATTGGATTAAGTCTAAAACCTATCTCGAATATACGAATACAGTTATTCTCTAACTCACTCCAACGATATCCAGCTGAATAAGCACACCCCAATACTTCATCATCTTCATCCAGCGTTACGATCTCAGTACTTCCGTCTGTTATGACCATTCCTTTTTCATTATCATCTTTATTATCTTTCAAGATGAAATCACAGGACGTCATGGTAAGCAACAATATAACAAACAAACTTATTGACTTTTTCATACTACTCTATTTTTATATTAGACGACACTACTTAGTAGCATACATAACAGTATCTATGGTCTTAAACTCAGTAGGTTTACCCTCTGTGTAAAAATACTTAATTAAAACTTCTCCATGAACAGCTCCTGCATAAAAATCTGCAATTATCCATCTATGATTTAGAACTTTAACTTTATTAATCACACATTTCTCTCCATTAATCACTCCATAAGGAACTAATGGATTACCATTATCTTGATGGTTTAAAGCTAATACCTCTTCTTTTATAGAAGTTAGAGATTGATCTATTGTTTTGTAATTAAAATACTCCTGTGCATCTTCATTGTATTCGATAGAAAAATAATTTGCCTCATTAAAATCCTTAGTAACTTCTTTTAATGAATCTCGAACAATATCAATGCGTTTATGAGCTATTTCTATCTTCTTCCCCTCCATCTTATACATATTCTTATTATTGGCATATAGAAGAACAAGAATTACAAGTGAAAAAAGGAATAGGTAAAAGAAAGCTTTATGTTTCATAATGTGATAATAAATTATATAGTGATTTTTAAATTGTCGTACGCCAAATATACATCTTTTGGAAGTATATTTTCTACATCTTTATGAAAACCTAAGTCTTGTGCTATATGAGTTAAATAAGCTTTCTCTGGTTTTATTTTATCAATAAAAGCAAGCGACTCCTCTAAACTAAAATGAGTAGGGTGATCCTTAATACGCAAAGCATTTACAATTAAAACCTTACATCCTTTGATCTTTTCAACCTCTTCGTCTGTGATGTACTTAGCATCTGTGATATAGACTAAATCTCCCAATCTATACCCCAATATAGGCAAAGGCCCATGCATTACATCAATAGGAATAATAGTCTTCTTCCCTATCATAATGGTATCTTGTGAAGTAATACTATGCTCTTCTACACTAGGAGCCCCAGGATATCTATCTTCTTTGGTAAAAATATAATCATATCTTCTCTCTAAGGCTTTTATTACTCTTTCTTGAGCATAGATTGGCAACGAGCCATGCAAGATAGTTAATGGTCTTATTTCGTCTAATCCTGCGATGTGATCAGCATGTTCGTGAGTAAAGAATATTGCATCTAATTTACTACACCCAGCAGTCAACATTTGTTGTCTAAAATCAGGCCCACAGTCAATCAAAATAGTGTGTTCATCCCACTTAACCAATACAGATGTTCTCAACCTTTTATCCCTCGGATCTATACTGTGAGCTACTGGATGATCTATACCTATTATCGGAATACCCTGTGAAGTACCCGTACCTAAAAAATATACTTCCAAAATGACATAAATTTTCCACAAAAGTACGGTTTATCTTTTTTTGTTGTACGATATTTGTTAGGTTTGTTTAAAATAGCTAATTCATGAAAAACTTTGCTGAAGATTTAGTACTAAATGGGGATAGAGTAATAGAACATCACCCTGCCATTTCAGATAAAGCACTAAAAATCAACCTTAACAACGATATTTACGGAACATTTGCAGAAATTGGTGCAGGACAAGAGACAGTCCGTCACTTCTTTAGAGCTGGTGGTTCTTCTAGAACAGTAGCCAAAGCGATGTCCGCTTATGATAAAGTATTTAGTGACGCTATCTATTCTGTAGAAGAAGATGGACGTTATGTTACAGAAAGTCGCCTAATCAAAATGCTTGATTATGAGACAAGAAAAATTGAAGAAAGATTAATACGCGAAGAGAATCCTAACAAGACTTTCTTTAGTTATGCCAATACAGTAGCAACAATTGACTACGCTAAGAAAAACAAAGGGCATGGATGGGTAGGTATTATGTTTCAAACAGCTTCTAACCAAGCGTATAACAAGATAGTACTACACATACAGTTCAAAGAGACAGATTCTAAACTACAACAAGAGACTTTAGGTATCTTAGGTGTGAATCTAATTTATGGTGCATTCTACCAACACCATGACGCTAAAAAACTAATTCACAGTCTTTATGACCACTTAGATAAAGATCAAATCGAAATCGATAGTATTAACTTCTCTGGTCCTATCTTTGAGACAGTAGATAATCGATTAATGAGCTTACAGTTAGTTAAAAATGGAATGACTGACGCTGTAATGTTCAGTCCTAGTGGACGTAGTGAACTAGCAGCTAACATTTTGTACAAACAAAACATACTAGCACTTAGAGGTAGTTTTAGACCTGTTACTATCGTTAATATGGATATGTATCAGAAGTCTTTAGACAAATTCATGACACAAAACAACTTAGCTAAAGATAACACTAAAGTTGTATTTGAAATCACCTTGTCTAACCTTTTAGCAGAAGGTTCATTAGACGAAATAGACTTCTTAGATAGAGCAGACTTATTATGTTCTCTTGGACAAACTGTAATGATCTCTAATTTCCAAGAATATTATAAACTTACAGAATACTTCTCTAAATATACTGATCAGAAGATCGCATTAGCAATGGGAGTTAGTAGCTTATTAAATATTTTTGAAGAGAAATACTACACTCACCTAACAGGAGGTATATTAGAAGGTCTAGGAAAGCTATTTAGAAACACAATGAAGATATACCTATACCCTATGATAGGTAACGAAGAACAAATAGTTGACTCTACTAATCTAAAAGTGGACTTACATATTAAAGAGTTGTATAAATTTTTCAAAAAGAACAACCAAATCATCGATATTGAAGATTATGAAAAAGATCATTTATCTATCTTCTCAAGAGATGTTCTGAAGTTGCTACAACAAAATCAAAATGGATGGGAAGACAAATTACCAGAAGGTATTTCTAAAATCATCCAAGAAAAAGAATTATTCGGATATAAAAGAAAATAAATATAAAAAAGCCATTACACTTGTAATGGCTTTTTCATTCCTATTTATTCTCACAAATCAAATAATTGTTAACTATAGGAAATACCCTTAATAGCGATAACGCTCTAGGTCAGAAAACCAATTATGACGCTGGCTTTCTTTTGTAATCAATTATAAAAACTATTTGATACTGTCGTGATAAGTTTTGAGAATTTCTTCTCTAAAATCAGGGTGAGCAATCTCCACCATTGCATCTACACGTTGTTTCAACGTCTTGCCATACAAGTCTGCTACTCCATATTCTGTAACGATATACTGTGCATGGGCACGAGTAGTCACCACTCCCGCTCCTTGTTTTAAGAAAGGTACGATACGATTATGCCCTTTATTACTAGTAGATGACAAGGCTATAATTGCCTTTCCACCTTTACTCAAAGAAGCTCCTCTCACGAAGTCCATCTGCCCTCCTACTCCAGAATACATATGTACCCCTAGAGAATCAGCACAAATCTGCCCTGTCACATCTACTTCTAATGCGGAGTTAATCGCTACTACTTTTGGGTTCTGACGAATAATAGCCGTATCGTTTACATAACTAGACTCTTTCATTACGATAAACGGGTTGTTATCCACAAATCTATATAAACGTTCTGATCCAATTAAGAAAGTAGCTAAAGCTCTTCCTTTCGCTATTGTTTTCTTAGAACAGTCAATTACTCCACTCTCTATTAAATCAATTACACCATCAGAAAACATCTCTGTGTGCAATCCTAAATTCTTGTGATTAGTAAGTCTAGACAATACTGCATTAGGAATAGAACCTATCCCCATCTGTAATGTACTCTCGTCTTCTATCAGAGCAGCCACATGATCTCCTATTAGCGCTTCTGTATCCGTAATAACGGCTTGTTTCTGTGCATAGATAGCAGTATGATGCTCTACCGCCATATCTATCTTAGATATATGTAATACACTATCTCCGAAAGTACGTGGCATATATTTATTCACTTGAGCGATTACCACCTTTGCGCACTCCATAGCAGCAACAGTAGCTTCTACTGATGTACCCAATGAACAAAAACCATGTTCGTCTGGTGGTGATACCTGTATAAGAACTACATCTACTTTTAAAGCTCCTTTGCGAAACAGATTAGGCACTTCGCTAAGAAAAACGGGAGTATAAGAACCATTACCAGCGGCAATAGTATGACGAACGTTCTTACCAATAAAGAAAGAATTCACGTGAAAGCTCTCTGACAAGGCAGGATCAGCATAAGGAGCTGCTCCTTCTGTATGAATATGACAGAACTCTACATTGCGCAGTTCTTCTGCTCTATCACTAATTACTTTGGTTAATATATTAGGAGTTGCAGCAGCGGCATGTACATAAATTCGGTCTCCTGATTTTACGACTTTAGCGGCTTCTGAAGCTGATACATATTTCATATTAAAAATGCTTGAAAATAATTAAACATCTAAGGCGTTTCTTCTATTTAGAAAACATTTCCAAAATACGTATTTTTAAATCAGAAATCAACTGATTTATATCAGTTAACACTTGTATTTACTGATTTTTAGGACATATATAAAAATATATTACTAAGTGACAAATAAAAACAAAGAGGAATGAAGATCGTCGTATCTTTTTTAGCAAATACACTGTTTTTTACTTTTTTAAATACCCCTACATAATTAAAGTCTCCTATTGCTCTCAATCCAAATAGAATTCCTATGACCAAATAACCCCATTTATAGGCTAATACATCACCTAGACTAATTTCTGCAAACACAACTAAGCCACTTGCCACTACTAAAGTACCGACAGGTGAAGGATTAAGTTTTCGCTCTCCATCTTTTGTAGGAAGTACCCCTACTACACCCCATGTTCCTCCTAGTGCCCAATAAATATGGACGGCTGATAGGAATGAGAAAATAACGGTATTCACTATCTTAATCATTACTTCTAAACTCATTGTCATCTATTAAATATTATGACCGCAAAGTTCATCCTTCCTTTTCTCTAAAACATTCACTTAAGTTAATATCCCTTTTCGTTTAATCTTTTACGGATGCGAGACAGAGACTGAGGCTTTACCCCTATATAGCTTGCAATATACTTTTGTGGAATACATTTAAACACCTCAGGAGTACTCTCTATCAACTGTAAATAGCGTTGTTCAGGGTTTAAGAATAAGAGAAAATCTATTCTTTTCTTTGCTTCTAAGAAAATCAACTCTGCCATTCTTCTACCTAATAATTGTGCCTCTATAGATGTTTCATAATACGCAAAGAGATCTGACTTACGGATTAGCTCTACATCTGTCTCCTTTGTAGCTACAATGGTTAATTGGGATGGTGCATTAGTCAGCACACCTTCATAGTTAGTAAATATATGATTAGACAGATAAAATGCAAAAGATACATCATCCCCTTCTGCATCTATATAATACATCCTCAAGCATCCTTTACGAACAATTCCAACATAATCACAAACTTCTCCCAATTGAAGAATTTCTTCCCCTTTTGTTAGCGTTCTATAAATTACGCTATCCTGTAAATCCTCTAATAATCTATCGACAAAATGATTACTTTGCATTTTCTTCTACGTGTATTAATGACTTATCAAATGTAAAATATCCTTCTATAAATCAAAACAAGTATATTCTGTTTTTGAACTCCTAAAAACGACCATTTTACTTTTCTAATCCTTTATCTTCTATCTTATTTCTAATGAATACTTCATAAGCAAATAATCCTTTTCATAATGGCTCCATTAAATCACCTCGAATAACAGGCTCATAACAAAGACGTTTACTTAAATTGTCATTTTGACTGTTCTAAGATAGCCTACAGAATTATAATTTATTTTAGCACCTATTACTACACCATTCGTATAAAATTGTGTCTGTAATGAATTAAAAATCTT
This sequence comes from Myroides sp. C4067, assembly GCF_038039665.1. Lineage (NCBI taxonomy): Bacteria > Pseudomonadati > Bacteroidota > Flavobacteriia > Flavobacteriales > Flavobacteriaceae > Myroides > Myroides sp. C4067. Next base: position 5,487 of record NZ_JBBPHJ010000004.1, on the reverse strand, counting down.
TAATTCACTCAAATAATGTTATTTTTGTACATATTCTCATTTTAATAAAATGACATCAATAAACAAAAAAACATTACAAGATTTAGAATTCAATACGGTATTAGAAACAGTATCAGCTCTTTGTACTACAGAGGCTGGTAAAGAAGCTGCTATGGAGATATGCCCGCTTAAAACAGAAGCAGGAACGATGAGAGCATTAAAGCAGACTTCAGAATACGTTTCTTCATTTACCAATAATAATATTATCCCGAATCACTACTTTGACAGTATAGACTACGAATTAAAGTTTTTAGGAATTGAAAATAGTTTCTTAGAAGTAAGTAGCTTTAAAAAGATACAAACCCTAACAGACACCACAATTACCCTAATCTCTTATTTAAAAAAATTCGAGGAGTACTATCCTAATTTATACCATGAGGCAGAACAAACGCCTTTAGAGAAATCTATTCTTAAAGAGATAGATAATGTCTTGGATAAATATGGTGAAATCAAAGACAATGCTTCGTTAGATTTATTGAATATCCGCAAAAATATCAATATAGTTCGTGGTAAAATAAACCAAAGTTTTGGCGCAGCACTTACGCAATACAACAGTTCTGGGTATCTAGATGATATCCGAGAAACGGTGGTAGAAAACAGACGTGTACTAGCGGTAATCGCTATGCATAGACGTAAAGTAAAAGGAAGTGTATTAGGAACGTCAAAAACGGGAAGTATTGTCTATATCGAACCTGAAGCTACTTTGAGATTCTCTAGAGAGTTAAATAACCTAGAATATGAAGAACGCGAAGAAATCGTACGTATTCTAAAAAACCTAACAGATGCTATTCGCCCTTTTAGAGATCTACTTTTAGAGTATCAAAGCTTCTTAACCTATATCGACGTTACTGCCGGAAAAGCAAAGTATGCCAATAAAATCAACGGTTTACTTCCTGAGATTAGCAAAGAAAGAGAAATGTACTTTAGAGAGGCTTATCACCCTATTTTACTGTTAAACAATAGAGCGAAGAATAAACCTACCTATCCACAAACAATTAATCTAGAGCAAAACAGTAGAATAATCGTTATCTCTGGACCAAATGCTGGTGGTAAGAGTATCACGCTAAAAACAGTAGGATTATTACAACTGATGTTACAGTCTGGATTACTTATTCCGGTACACGAAAGAAGTAAAACATTCTTATTCGATAGAATACTAACAGATATTGGAGATAATCAGTCTATAGAGAATCACCTAAGTACTTACAGTTATAGACTTAAGAATATGAATTATTTCTTAAAGAAATGTAACGATAATACGCTATTCTTAATTGATGAGTTTGGTACAGGATCTGATCCAGAACTAGGAGGTGCATTAGCAGAAGTGTTCTTAGAAGAATTCTATGATAGAGAGGCTTATGGTATTATTACGACTCACTATACCAATCTAAAAATACTAGCAGATGAATTACCGAATGCTACGAATGCCAATATGCTATTTGATGAGAAATCATTAGAACCAATGTATAAACTAAACGTTGGACAAGCAGGTAGCTCGTTTACCTTCGAAGTTGCACAGAAAAATGGTATTCCGTTTAGCTTAATTAATAGAGCCAAGAAAAAAGTAGAAGGAGATAAAGTTCGATTTGACAAGACTATCGCTAATCTACAGAAAGAAAGACATAAACTAGAACGTACTTCTCAGAACTTAAAAGAGGAAGAGACTAAGGCAAGAGATGAGAGTAAGAAAATGGAGACCATCAATGCTAAAATTCAAGAGAAACTAGAGCGTTACCAGGAATTATTTGATTCTAATCAACGTTTAGTAGCTCTAGGTCAACGCTTAGATGATTTGTCTGAAAAATACTTTAATAATAAAAGTAAGAAAACTCTTTTTGGAGAAGTTCTAAAAGTAGTAGAGATTGAAAATTCTAAACGCAAGAAGGTTACCATAAAAGAGAAGAAAGAAAAAGAAGCTCAACAAAAAGAGCTAATTAAGGAAGTGGAGCAAAAAGTAGAAGTGATTCGCAAAGAAAAGAAAGAAGAAAAGGCGAAAAAGCAACTACAAGATGCACAGAAGAAAACCAACTTCCCTCTTAAAGTGGGAGATCGCGTTCGTATGATAGATGGTCGTTCAGTGGGAACAATCGATGTAATCGAAAAAAATAAAGCAACGGTTAATTATGGTATCTTTACTTCTAAAGTAAGCCTTGATCAACTAGAAATGGTAGAACGCAAAAAATAATGTTAGATATACCTCGCAATAAAAAAATTATCTTATTTGACGGTGTTTGCAATTTATGCGACAGCGCCGTCAATAAGGTTATAAAAGCAGATCACCAAGATCAGTTTAGATTCGTAGCCTTAGATTCAGAAAAAGGGAAAGAGATTCTAAACTATATCGGTATCGATCGCACTAAGATAGACAGCATCGTTCTATATGAACCAGGTGTAGCCTATTTTATCAAATCAAAAGCAGCCTTTGAAATTGCTTCTGCTCTAGGAGGCAAGTACTCCCTGATCGGCATATTCTCATTCTTACCAACAGGTATCACAGATGCTCTATATGAATATATCGCTAAAAACAGATACAAATGGTATGGAAAAAAAGAAAGCTGTATGATACCAAGTGAGGATATTAAACAGAAATTTCTATAATTTCTTCACTTAACGCTAATTTGTGATTTTTTCATCACAAATAATTTTACTTAAACTTTGGCAATGCGTATATTTGCGTACTTATAAAAAAATATTCTCGAATGCATATTTCATACAATTGGTTAAAACAATTCATTAAATTAGACATAACACCAGAAGAAACTTCAGAAATCTTAACAGACTTAGGTCTTGAGGTAGAAGGAATCACTACATATGAGAGTCTTAAAGGTGGTCTAAGAGGAGTTGTTGTTGGACACGTATTATCTTGTACAAAACATCCAAATGCAGACAAATTAAACGTAACAAAAGTTGATTTAGGAACAGGTGAGCCAGTACAAATCGTATGTGGTGCGCCGAACGTTGCTGCAGGGCAAAAAGTACCGGTTGCTACTATTGGTACAGAATTGTTCGATGCAGAAGGAAATGCATTCCAAATCAAAAAAGGCAAGATTCGTGGAGAAGAAAGCTTTGGTATGATTTGCTCTGAAGTAGAACTTGGTTTAGGTACAGATGGAAGCGGTATTTTAGTTTTAGAAGATAAATGGGAGCCTGGAACACCAGCTGCTACTTTATTTAATATCGCGACAGACGAAGTTTTTGAAATCGGTCTTACCCCTAACCGCTCTGATGCTATGAGCCACTGGGGAGTAGCACGTGACTTAAGAGCTGGTCTACTACAAAATTCTAAAGAAGAAACTCAACACAAAGAATTAATCACTCCTTCTGTTAGCAAATTTAAAGTTGAAAGAAGAACACTTAAGATTGATGTTAGTGTTGAAGACTATAAAAAAGCACCTCGTTACTGTGGTGTAACAATCTCTGGTATAGAAGTAAAACCTTCTCCAGACTGGTTACAAAATAGATTGAAAGCAATCGGTATTACTCCTAAAAACAATATCGTAGACGTTACCAATTACGTTTTACACGATTTAGGACAACCATTACATGCTTTTGATGCTGCTAAAATAAAAGGTGGTAAAGTAATCGTAAAAACTGTCGCTGCAGGTACTAAGTTCGTAACTCTAGACGGAGTAGAAAGAACTCTTCACGAAGATGACTTAATGATCTGTGATGAGAATGGACCAATGTGTATGGCAGGTGTATTCGGAGGTAGCAAATCTGCTGTTTCTGAAAGCACATCAAATATTTTCTTAGAAAGTGCTTATTTTAATCCGGTTACGGTAAGAAAAGCAGCAAAAAGACATGGTCTTAATACAGATTCATCTTTCCGTTTTGAGAGAGGTGTTGACCCTGCTATTACTGAATATGCTCTTAAACATGCCGCTTTATTAATCCAACAAGTAGCTGGTGGAGAAATCACTTCTGATATTATCGACTTATACCCTAAGAAAGTAGAAGAACATTCTGTATTCTTAAACTTCAATAATATCAATAGATTATTAGGAGAAGAAATTTCTAAAGAAACAATCAAGAAAATCTTAGTATCATTAGATATTAAAGTTCACAGTATGTCTGATGTAGGTATAGGTATTACTGTTCCTGCTTATCGTGCTGATGTAACTAGAGAGATTGACGTTATAGAAGAAATCTTGAGAGTATATGGATTTAACAACATTACTTTCTCTTCTAAATTAAATGCAACTATTGCTAATAGTTCTAGAACGGAAGATCATAGAGTAACAAATATTGTAGCTCAGCAGTTGGTAGCACAAGGGTTTAATGAGATTATGAATAACTCATTAACAACTCCTGATTACACAGAGTTAAGCGAAAATATTAAATCTAATTACCAAGTAGATATCCTTAACCCACTAAGTCATGACTTATCAGTAATGAGACAGTCATTATTATTCGGAGGATTAGAGTCTATCTCTTACAACGTAAATAGAAAACGTGGTGATTTAAAATTCTTCGAGTTTGGTAAAACATACCACAAGATGCTTAACAACTTCGAAGAGTACAAACGTTTTTCTGTATTTGCTACAGGTAATATCACTAAAGCAAGCTGGAACTCTGAGCAAAAACCAATTAGCTTCTTTGACTTCAAGGGATACATCAACGGTATTATCACTCGTTTAGGCTTAGCTAAAGTAAGTACTCAACCTGTAGAATCAGATTTATTCTCAGAAGGTATTGCTTACTATATTGGAAAAGAATTAATCGTAGAGTTCGGTATTCTGAAGAAATCAGTAACCAAACACTTTGATATTAAACAAGAAGTTTGTTACGCTGAATTTAACTGGGATAATGTATTAAAAGTAGTTTCTGCTAAAATCAAAATTGCTGAAATCAATAAATTCCCTTCAGTTAAACGTGATTATGCTTTATTAATCAACGAAGCAGTAACTTTCGAAGAGATCTATAACCTAGTAAAACAAGTAGATAAAGCAGTCATCAAAGACGTAACTCTATTTGACGTTTACCAAGGAGAGAAAATCGAAGATGGTAAGAAATCATACGCTATCTCTATTATCATGGAAGATGTTACAAAAACACTTACTGATAGTCAAGTAGACAAAATCATGGGTAAAGTAAAATACCAATTAGAAAATGTTTTACAAGCTCAATTGAGATAATACTAATCGTTTATAGTATATATTTAAAAACGCCCTGCTAGATCTTTAGCAGGGCGTTTTTTTGTGTACCCTATTCTGTAAAGGATATCCAAATATGTACACCTAGAATCTACATAAAGTAGAGACAGAATATCTTCCGTGTCACATAATATATGTCCGTATCACCTCATTGTAAGTAATATAGCACTAGGTCAAAATACAATCTACATAAAGTAGAGACGGAATATCTTCCGTGTCACATAATATATGTCATATCATTCCATTGTAAGTAATATAGCACTAGGTCAAAATACAATCTACATAAGGTAGAGAC